>NZ_JBFTHK010000288.1:0-3314 GCF_056394205.1 Arthrobacter sp. 10T413_2
GGACAACATGGACCTCACCGCCTACCTGGTCAAGGAGGTCGCCAAGCGCCACGGCGACAAGGTCGAGGCCCTGCGCGAGTACTACCCCGAGGCCAAGGACGGCGACTGGGAGCTCATCACCGCCGGCCAGCGCGTCCAGATCATCAAGAAAGACCCCAAGAAGGGCGGCGTGCTGCAGTTCGGCACCGAGGTCATCGCCGGACGCGATGGCAGCATCGGAGCCCTGCTCGGCGCTTCCCCCGGCGCGTCCACGGCCGTGCCGATCATGATCGAGCTGCTCCAGAAGTCCTTCCCCAAGAACTTCAAAGGCTKGCAGTCCAAGCTCAAGGACATGATGCCCGGCTACGGTATCAAGCTCAACGACAACCCTGAGCTCGCCGCGCAACTCGAGGCCGAGACGGCCAAGACGCTGCAGCTCGAACAGGTCGCCGCCCACAGCTGAACCCTCCGGGCGCGGGCCGCGGCGGCCCCCCCAGGTTKGGGAGCCGCCGCACCCTTTAGTTGTTCCCGTTGTGCACCAGGGCTGTGCAGTACATCTGGGCACTACATCTGTGCAGTACGTTTGTGCAGTACGTCGTCGACCCGCCAGGAGACCATGAGATGTTCCGGCTCGCCAAGCTGTCCCTCGCCAACCGGGCCCTGATCGCGCTGGTCACGGTGTTCGCGTCGGTGTTCGGCGTGATMACGATGTCCTCGCTGAAGCAGGAGCTCATCCCGTCCATCGAGTTCCCTCAGATCACGGTCATTACCTCGATGCCCGGTGCGTCTCCGGAAGTCGTGGACAAGCAGATMAGCGCTCCGCTGGAAACGGCGCTCAACGGCGTCGAGGGGCTGGAGTCGACGTCGTCCACGTCCCGCAACGGCGTTTCCCAGATCACCCTGGCGTTCACGTACGGCACCAACCTGGACCGGGCCCGCAACCAGATCGACCGGGCCATCTCCAACGCCCAGCAGGCCCTGCCGAAAGACGTCCAGCCGCAGGCCATCGCCGGCAGCATCAGCGACTTCCCGATCGTGTTCCTCGCCGTGTCCTCGGACAAGCCGCTCAGCGAACTCAACGCCGATCTCGCCCGGCTCAGTGTTCCCCGGCTGCAGAAGCTCGACGGCGTGAGGGGCGCCGACGTCACCGGCGGCGCCACCCAGCACATCCAGATCCTGCCGCGGCCACGGGACATGGCGGCGTCCGGCGCGAGCATCCAGTCCATCAGTGATGCGCTGAAGAACAACGGTTCGCTGGTTCCGGCCGGCACCGTCGAAGAGCAGGGCAAGACCCTCTCGCTGCAGATCGGCAGCCCGGTGGACTCCCTCGACGCCATCAAAGCCCTGCCCCTGGGCGCAGCCCGCAACGCGGCAACGATCGGCAGCGTCGCCGATGTCAGCCTCGTCGAGGACGCCCGCACCTCCATCACGCGGACGAACGGCAAAGAAACCCTCGCCCTGTCCGTGACCAAGAAGCCCGAGGGCGACACCGTCGCGATCTCCCATGCGGTCAAGGACGCCATCCCCCAGCTCGAGGCCGAACTCGGCTCCAACGCCAAGTTCACTCCGGTCTTCGACCAGGCGCCGTTCATCGAGAAATCGATCAAGGACCTCACCACCGAGGGCCTGCTGGGCCTGGGCTTCGCAGTGCTGGTGATCCTTGTATTCCTAATGTCCGTGCGCGCGACCTTGGTGACCGCCGTGTCCATCCCGTTGTCCCTGCTGATCACCTTCATCGGGCTTTCGGCGACCGGCTACTCCCTCAACATCCTTACCCTCGGAGCACTCACCATTGCGATCGGCCGCGTGGTGGACGACTCGATCGTGGTCATCGAGAACATCAAGCGCCATCTGAGCTATGGCGAGGACAAGATCACCGCCATTGTGACGGCGATCCGCGAAGTCGCCGGCGCCATCACGGCGTCGACCCTGACCACCGTGGCCGTCTTCCTGCCGATCGCCTTCGTCGGCGATCTGGCCGGCGAGCTCTTCCGGCCTTTCGCCCTCACTGTGACCATCGCCCTGCTCTCCTCGCTGCTGGTCTCGCTGACCATCGTGCCGGTGCTGGCATACTGGTTCCTGCGCGCGGCCGCCGTCACGGACTCCCCGGCCGCAGTGGCCGCCAAGGCGCACGAGGCCGAGCAGCGCACGCTGCTGCAGCGCGGCTACCTGCCCGTCCTGTCCGGCACGCAGCGCCATCCGGTCMTCACGCTCGTCGCCGCCGCCCTGGTGCTCGGCGCCACCGTGGCGATGTCCCCGCTGCTCGCCACCGACCTGCTGGGCCGTTCCGGCGAGAACAGCATGACCGTCCGGCAGGCCTTGCCGGCCGGCACGAGCCTTGCCGATGCCAGCGCTTCGGCCATCCGGGTCGAGAACGTCTTGCGGGGCATCGACGGGATCCAGGACGTCCAGTCCACCACCGGCAACGCCCAGACCGGTTTCTCGGCCCTGCTGTCCACGGGCGCGTCGAATTCGACGTTCACGGTGGTAACGGACGAAAAGGCCAACCAGGATAAGCTCCAGGACACGGTCCGCGCCGAGCTCGCCAAGCTCGGCGACGCGGGCAAKATCACCGTCGGTTCCCAGCAGGGCGGCTTCGGCACGTCCTCCACCGTGGATATCACCCTCAAAGCCGCCACGACCGCTGACCTCCGGACCGCCAGTGACGCGATGGTCAAGGCCATGGACGGGGTCCCCGGCAGCAGCGAGGTGGCCACCAACCTGGCCGCCAGCCAGCCGGTGGTCCAGGTCAAGGTGGACCRGGCCAAGGCCGTCGCGGCCGGCTTGAACGAAGAGCGCGTGGCCGCGGTCCTGGCCGCCACGATCAGCCCGATTCCCGCGGGGACAGTGCGGATCGACACCGACGACTTCCCTGTCCGGATCGGCCAGGGCACCCGATTCACGAGCATCGACGCCGTCCGGCAGATCCCGCTCCCGACGGCGGCCGGCGCCGTGCCGCTGGGCAGCATCGCCTCCGTGGAACAGGTCGACGTCCCCGTCTCCATCACCGCCAGCAACGGCCAGCGCACCGCGAAGGTTTCCGTGACGCCGTCGGGCGCGAACCTTGGTGCGGTGAGCACGGAAGTCCAGAACCGGCTCACGTCAGTCCCGCTCCCGCCGGGGGTTACGGCCACGATCGGCGGCGCAACGACGCAGCAGGCCGATTCGTTCCGCCAGCTGGGGCTCGCGCTGCTGGCAGCCGTCGCGATCGTCTACGTGATCATGGTGGCTGCGTTCAAGTCCCTCGTGCAGCCGCTGATCCTGCTGGTCTCCATCCCGTTCGCGGCGACGGGAGCCATCGCCCTGCTCGTTGTGACGGGGGTGCCGCTGGGGCT
>NZ_JBFTHK010000289.1:0-3296 GCF_056394205.1 Arthrobacter sp. 10T413_2
GCCGTAGGGCGGCCCGTAGTTGTTGGCGAGGTCGAAGTGGGTGACGCCGAGGTCGAAGGCGCGGCGCAKGATGGCGCGCTGGATCTCGAACGGCTTGTCGTCGCCGAAGTTGTGCCACAGGCCCAGGGAGATGGCCGGAAGTTTCAGGCCGCTGCGCCCCACGCGGCGGTAAGGCATGGAGTCGTAGCGGGTATCAGCTGCCAAATAAGTCATGGGTGCCTTTCTGCTTTCCGATGAAAGAGACCGCGTCGGCGCACGGGTAAGGAGTCGAAATAGGCAACCTCCAATTCTTGATATTCGGCCGTCAGAGTCTCCGGTGGTGATGCGGAGAGGGCGCTTGTTACTTTGCGCCGAGGGCGCCACTAGCTCGCAGCTGGGCCTGCAATCTTGCGCAGGAGGCCGGCAAGGTGCTGAATGCCCGGGCTTTCGGTCATGGTCMTGCGGTGCACCATCCCCACACGACGAGCCGGCACGGGATGGGCCGGTACAGTGACCACATCCGCGGGCAGTGCGGGCCTGCCGAGGCGAGGCACGAGCGCCACCACTGCCCCTTGCTCCACCAGCGCGATGTGGGTTGCGAAGTCCGGATCGTAGACCTGGATATCCGGGACTCGGCCCAGATCGGCAAAAATCCGCAATAGGGCCTCGTTGCAGATGGCACCGTGCGGAGTGCTGATCCAGCGCTCATCAACCATATCGGCAGMTTCCACCTCCGCCCTTCCTGCCAGGGGATGGTTGCGGTGAACGAGAAGATCCGCGATGTCATCGCACAGCCACTCCAGCATCACGTGCTCTGGAATCACAAGCGGGACGGAGTTCCAGTCGTGGACGATGCCGAGGTCGGCTTCCCCACCGGCTACACGTGCCACTGCTTCACGTGGGTCCTCAGCCAGCACGGTGACGTCCAGATCGGTTCCGGAGGAAGCGAGCATGCCCAGCATCGGCCCCACCAGCCCCCGGCAGGCGGTGGAGAAGGACACCACCTTCAACCGGCCGTACGGTTTGGCGGGATCGGCCAGGAGCGTGGACTGGAGTTCTTCCAGTTCGGCAAGGATGCGGCGCCCATAAGCGGCCAAGGCAAGTCCGCGTTCAGTCAGCAGCACCCCTCGGCCATGYCGCTCCAGGACCGAGAAGCCGGTCTGCTTTTCCAGCTTCTTGATCTGCTGCGATACCGCCGACGGGCTGAAGCCCATCACCTCTGATGCTGCAATGACGGAACCATGGTGCTCAATCGCTGCCAGCGCACGGAGCGCTCCGATGTCTATCATGAAGCAAACGTACATGCTATGCGGTATGAATCAACGCTGGTGCTTCATTCCCTTCTCTGTCAGGGTGAGGAGCGTGAACCTTCGCCATTCCTTGCTTGCCACCCTCGTCGCTGTCTTGTGGGGCCTAAACTTCGTGGCCATCGACTTGGGCCTCCACACCAACGGACGCGACGTTCCGCCGTTGCTGTTCGTGGCCATKCGGTTTGTCCTGGTGGTCTTCCCCTGGATTTTCTTCGTGCGCAAGCCTGCTGTCAGCTGGGCAGCAATTATCGGCGTCGGACTTTTTATGAGCGCCGGCCAGTTCGGGCTGCTGTACCTGGCCATGGCGCTAGGCATGCCGGCTGGTCTGGCCTCCTTGGTACTACAGGCGCAGGTTCTGCTTACGGTTCTGTTGGCCGCCGTGTTCCTAGGCGAGCGGCCCAGCGGGCGTCAGATGGCCGGCGTCGTACTTGGCGTCGCCGGCCTGGCGGTAGTGGCGATGGGCCGCAGTGCCGTTGCTCCGCTACTTCCGTTCGTMATTGTGCTGGCCGMGGCGTTTTCCTGGGCTGTGGGCAACGTGGTTGCACGCAAAGCCAAGGCGGCGTCGGGGCTGGGGCTGGTGGTTTGGTMGGGTGCGGTGGTCCCGCTCCCGCTTGCCGGACTTTCAATGATCATCGATGGTCCCGATGCCATCACCGCAACGATCGGAGACCTCCAGCCCGCCACTGTCCTGAGCGCGCTCTACACCGCGGTTTTCGCTTCGCTGGTGGGCTACGGGATCTGGAACCGGCTGCTCGCGAAATACTCGCCGTCGGCCGTGGTCCCTTTCACGCTGCTAGTGCCGGTCGTGGGGATGAGCGCCGCGTGGCTGGCCCTGCAGGAGGTGCCCTCGGCCACGGAAGTGGCTGGCGGACTGCTCCTGCTGGGAGGAGTGGCGACGGCGGTACTCACCAGAAGCGGTGGGCGGATTCAACGACAGGGCCCCGCTTTGCCGCCAGTTTTGGGGCCGGCTTCGGCCAGTGGATTACGGGTCGCAGACGCCGACGAACAAAACCTCCAGCGACTGCAGGGATCAGCCAGTGGAATACCGTCCGAGAACTGACATAGAGGGATCGACTGCCCGTCGCGCTGAGGTCCTGTTCGGTGGTCCCTACAGGGTTCACAGATTGAGGCCCCGTCGCGGTGGAGGACCGGCAAGCGGGCAGTGCGACGATAGGTGTATGACTCAAAGCCTCGAACCAGCTCTTGTTCCCGAACTGCTGGTCGTTGATATAGATCGCAGCCTTGCCTTCTGGCGCGATGTGTGTGGATTTGGGGTCCTTTACTCGCGACCTGAGGAGCGCTTTGCATACATCGCTCTCGGCGCTGCCCACCTCATGCTTGAGCAAATCGGCGTCGGCCGGAACTGGATTACCGGCCGACTGGAGGCTCCACTTGGCCGCGGCAGCAACTTTCAKATCAACGTCCCCAACACGACGCTGCTGTCGACAGCGCTAGCGAGTGCCGGGATCGATCTCCTGATGCAGCCCGAGACGAAGTGGTACCGCATCGGCAACGAAGAGGCCGGGGTAGAGCAGTTCCTCGTTAACGACCCGGACGGCTACCTAGTTCGTCTCCAGTCGACTCGCGGACGCCGCCCCGCTCCACGTACCTAGATCACCCGCCGTGGAGTCAAGAGCCCACAAGGATGGAAAGTCCTCGACGTTCCCCCCGGCGCCGCATCTCGGCGACGCGCAGTCGACGGCGGCCTACCGGGCCAAGCGCGCGAKGGACCTTCCAGTGGTGGCCCGGTTAAAGGCCGGCTTCAAGTCGAGGGGCTTCTGGTACAGGGACTTTTCGACGACGATCACGGGGGATGGCAACCACGACGATGACTTCCATCAAGGTATCAAGGGGGTCCAGTCCTCAAGCAGCATCAGTTGCCCATGTCCCTCAGGATCAGGTGCCCAGGCTCTACTCCCTCGGACGAAAACCGGACCGGGTTCATTTGGTGGCCGTGATTCGCACGCCGCCGACGTGGGGCCGCTGGTGGTGGAGTACTTCCCCGAC
>NZ_JBFTHK010000290.1:0-3277 GCF_056394205.1 Arthrobacter sp. 10T413_2
ACCTGTCCAAGGACCGCACGGCGGACATCGTGCGCCAGATGCAGCTCGAGTATCCGGAAAGTCCCATCATCCTGCTCGGCCAGCACAGCGCTCAGGGGCTCATCCCCACGCGTAATTTCGGTCTGGACCACGCTACAGGCGACATCCTCGGGAGGATCGACGCCGACTCCGTGCTGGAGCCTGACTGGGTGGAGCAGGTCCAGAAAGCTTTCAGGGACGGCTCGGTGCACGCCGCAACGGGTCCGGTGGTCTACTATGACATGCCGATGCGCCGCTTCGGGCTCAAGGCCGACGACAAAATGCGCCAACTGATGCTCAAGCTTGCCAAGCACCAGTATCACTTCCTCTTCGGCTCCAACATGGCTCTCCGCCGTTCGGCCTGGGAAACCATCCGGGCCGAAACCTGCCGGGACGAACGGGACGAAATGCACGAGGACATCGACCTCTCGCTGCACCTGGCGGACCACGATCTCCGGATCCAGTACTGGCCGCAGATGATCTCCGGCATGTCCGCCCGGCGGCTTGAGGATTCGCCCCGCGACTACCGCTACTACGTGACGCGCTTTGACCGCACGTACAAGGCCCACAACGTCAAGAAGATGGCCCTCAAAGCGCCCATGGTGGTGTTCTTCTCGGTCTACTTCCCGGCAAAGCTGCTCCGCGCCATTCACACGGTCAACACCGCGCAGCCCGCCCGCCGCGGCGGCCAATAAGCGCGAGCAACAGGCGCTCCCAAGAGCCGCCAGCAGTAACCGCGGTTTAGTCGGTGCCGAGCTCCGCCAGCCGTTCGGTACCGGGACCTTCCGCACCGGGTACCACCGCACCGCCCCGGGCAAGCCGTGACCTGCGCTGCCCCAGAACGACGACGGCGAGCCCCACCAGGATCATCGCCAGTCCGGCATAGGTCCCGGCCGGCAGCGTCTCGCCAAGGAACGCGGCAGCCAAGAGCGCCGCACCCGGAATTTCCAGCAGGATGATCATCGATACGAGCAGCGGGCTCATCGTCGCCAGCAGGTGGTTGAACGCCGTGTGCCCCACGAGCTGGGCGCACACAGTGACGGCAAGGATCCCCAGCCAGCCGGCCGCCTCGAACCCTCCCAGCGGCTGTCCCGCCAATAACGCCATCCCCGCCACAATCGCGGCGCACATGCCATAGCAGAGCGTCGTATAGATGCCGGTTCCCATGGTCTGCCGGGCTTTGCCTCCGGCAAGCGTGTACATGCCTGCCAGGGCGCCGCCGGCCACCGCCAGGAGATCGCCCAGGAGCGCCTGCGGAGAGGTGCCCATGTCGAAGCCGGTAATCGTCACGACGCCGGCGAACGCGATCCCCAGCCCCACCAGGACCGGCCACGGGTGCCGAACGCCCCGGAACATCTGGAAAACTGCGATCCAGCCCGATTGCAGGCACACCAGCGCCGTCGCCGCCGCAACCGATGTCAGCTGCAGGGAGGTGATGAAGCAGGCAAAATGCAGCGCCAGGGCCACCGCTGCGGCGAGCGACCAGCGGAACTCGGCTCCGGTCACCCTGCCGAACTGGCGCGGGCTGCGGACCAACACGGGACCAGCCATGACGACGGCCCCAATCGCGTTCCGCCAGAAGGCGATGGCGAGGGCGCTGACCGATGTGGCACCCAGCGTGGCGGCAATGAGCGGCCCGGACGAAGCCACACCAAGCACCCCGACGGCGGCAAGTAGAAAGTTCACGCTCCCACACTAGTGGGACCGACGGCGGCGGCCCTTCCGTCCGCTACTCCTTGACCCGTACATACTGCGGTGCCAGTCTTAAATCGCGGTCTCACAGTCCGGTCTCACCATCATCAAAGAAGGAGACCATCATGGCGTCAATGATCCGCAAGAGCCTGGACCAGCCGGAAGAGACTCGCCCCGTTGCCGAAGGCATGGGTCAGGTAGACCTCGTCAACCTCGACGCCGGACCGGTGGCGCGAGCGACCTTCCTGCCGGGCTGGAAGTGGTCTCAGCACGTCAAGCCGATCGCCCAAACGGACAGCTGCATGGTTGCCCACAAGGGCTACACCGTCTCGGGCCGTCTAAAAGTCGTCATGGACGACGGCGAAGAAATCGAATTCGGTCCCGGCGACTTCGGGGTCATCCCGCCGGGTCACGATGCTTGGGTCCTCGGCGACGAACCCTATGTGTACATCGACTGGCAAGGGATGTCGGATTACGCCAAGCCGAAGGAGTGAGTCTGCAGGTAGGCGCCCTTGCCCCGATATGCAAAAAGTCCCGGACCGCGTTTCCGCGATCCGGGACTTTTCTTATGGTGGAGGCACGGGGACTCGAACCCCGAACCCCCTGCTTGCAAAGCAGGTGCGCTACCAATTGCGCCATGCCCCCATAAGAAGCAACCCGTCAATCATACCCTAGTTCCGGAGAGCCGATTCAGCTTCCATCCCTGGGGTCCGGGCTAATCAACCGTATCGGTTGAGTTGCTCCAGACTACTTTCCGGGCTTCGGATTCCTGCACCTTCCGGTAGAGGAAGACGCCTGCGACCGTGGCTGCGATAACCAGCAACTTCTTCACACGCACCCCGTTCCGGTTCAGTCATCGACGAACCTTCACTAACCTCTATCAGAACCAGTACAGGTTCCGTGGGCGTACCAGGACTTGAACCTGGGACCTCTTCGTTATCAGCGAAGCGCTCTAACCGCCTGAGCTATACGCCCCGATGCCTCATCGGGCCGAGATATGACTTTACAGCACATCCCGGCCCGATCTCAAATCGAGGCACTTTTCCGCAGGATTCCGCGGAAAAATACGGGTTTAGTCGTCCGTGAGGGTCACGCCGATGCCGCCCACGAGCGTCGCCGCGATGTTGTACAGCACCGCGGAAAGCATGGACAGGGCCGTCAACAGCACCACGTTGATCACGGCGATGATGGTGGCGAACGACGCCACCTGCCCCAGGGATGCCACCTTCTTCAGTTCGAAGCCGCCGCCTTCGGAGCCCGCGAGGGTTCCGAGTAGGCTGTCCACCTGGTCGAAGATTCCGGTCAGGTCCAGGACGGTCCAGAGCACGATTGCCGCCACGACCGTGACGATGCCCAGGGCTACGGAGAGCAGGAAGGCCATTTTCAGCACGGACCAGGGGTCCACCTTGCTGATCAGCAGCCTGGCCCGGCGGACCTTGGCCTTGGGGGCGGGCTTGATCAGTCCGGCCGAGTTCTGCCCCCCGGACTGAGCGGGGCGCTGTCCCGGCGCGGCGGGGCGCTGGCCGGGCACGGCGGGGCGCTGGCCGGGGGCCGGCGGACGCTGGCC
>NZ_JBFTHK010000291.1:0-3276 GCF_056394205.1 Arthrobacter sp. 10T413_2
GCGAATTCCGCGGTGTCGTTCCAGGTCGCGGGGGTCAACGGGATCCCGGCGAAGGTCTCGGCGGTGGTGTTCAACCTGACGGTGACCCAGGCGCKGTCCCTCGGGTTCATCACGGCCTACGCCTCCGGCGCGGCCCGTCCCAACGCGTCCAACCTGAATTTCTCYGCCGGYCAGACSGTGCCSAACCTGGTCACCGTCCCGGTGGGGGCCAACGGCAAGGTCACCCTGTTCAACAGTTCCGCCGGATCCGCGCAGCTGATCGCTGACGTGACGGGCTATTACGTCACCGGAACGCCGGCGACGGCCGGTTCCTTCAAGAGCCTCTCGCCGGCCCGGCTCCTGGACACCCGCAACAGCGGKGCGGTGGGTGCCAACTCCACGGTCTCCTTCCAGGTCGCGGGAGCCAACGGAATCCCCGCCTCGGTCGCGGCCGTGGTGTTCAACTTGACGGTGACCCAGGCGAAGTCCCTGGGCTTCGTGACCGCGTACGCGTCCGGGGCGRCCCGGCCCAATGCGTCCAACCTGAACTTCTCCGCMGGTCAGACGGTCCCGAACCTGGTCACGGTCCCGGTCGGGTCCGACGGCAAGGTGACGCTGTTCAACAGYTCCTCGGGCACGTCCCAGCTGATCGCCGACGTCGCCGGCTACTACCTGCCCGGCACACCGACCGCGACCGGCGCCTTCAAGGCCGTCGGACCCACCCGGATCCTGGACACCCGCAATACCAAGCCGGTCGCCGCGGATTCCGCGGTGTCCGTCCAGGTCGCCGGCGCCAACGGGGTCCCCACCGGTGCCCTGGCAGCCGTCTTCAACCTCACCGTCACCTCGCCCAAGTCCTTCGGCTTCATCACCGCCTACCCGAACGGTTCAGCACGGCCCAACGCGTCCAACCTGAACTTCTCGACCGGACAGACCGTGCCGAACCTGGTCTCGGTGGCGCTCGGCTCRGATGGAAAGGTGGCGCTGTTCAACCGGTCCTCCGGATCCTCCCAGCTCATCGCCGACCTCGCGGGGTACTTCCTCCCCTAGAAGCGCGTACAAACAGTTGCCTCGCCGTTCCCGGACATGGCTGGTAACGGCGGGGTTTTCTGTTGCCCGGACACTTCCGGATCGGCCTATACTTTCAGCGGCGGATAGAACAAACTGCTGCCGCCGCCACAGGTGATTCCCGATGAAAGGCCCGTCATGAGCATCATTCCCGAAGAACTGTCCTACACCGCAGAACACGAATGGGTTTCGGCCCCCAACGCCGACGGGGTTGTGCGCGTGGGCATCACCGATTTTGCCCAGGACGCCCTCGGGGATGTCGTGTACGCCCAGATGCCCGAAGTCGGGACCACCATCAAGGCCAACGACGTCGTCGGCGAGGTCGAATCCACCAAGAGCGTCAGTGACATCTACGCCCCGGTGACGGGTGAGGTCGTGGCCCGGAACGAGTCCCTGGACACCGATTCCGCCCTCATCAACTCCGATCCGTACGGAGAGGGCTGGCTGATCGAAATCAAGCTCGCGGAGGCCGACGCGGTTGAGTCGCTGCTCAGTGCATCCGAGTATGAACAGCAGGTAGGCTAAAGGCATAGGTCGTTCGGGCCGGGTCGCGGGGGAGTGTTGTTGGGATGACAATGCACAGCCCCGACCCGCCGGAAGGCTGATTACCGGGATTTGCGAGGCTTTCCCGGACGGCATGCGTTGTTTGCAGGGGGGACACCTGCAACGAATGAGGAGGACTCAATGTTTGGGCACGAACGGAACGACACCGGTGACGGTTACGGCACGGGTGGAGTGAAAGCTTCGGAGACCACGTCGATCAACMTCACTCCGGTGCGCGACGAACCCACCTTCACCCCCAAGCTCTCCGCAGAGGAGCGGGCCGCGGTCGAGGCCCTGCCSTTTGGATCGGCCCTGCTCGTGGCCCACAGCGGCCCCAACGCCGGAGCGCGTTTCCTGCTGGATTCCGACGTCACGACGGCGGGCCGCCACCCGGACGCCGACATCTTCCTCGACGACGTCACCGTGTCCCGCAGGCACGTTGAGTTCCGCCGCACCGCGCGCAGCTTTGAGGTAGTGGACACCGGGAGCCTCAACGGCACCTATGTGAACCACGACCGCGTCGACGCCGTGGAACTGAAGTCCGGCAACGAGGTCCAGATCGGAAAGTTCCGCCTCACCTTCTACCTGAGCCCTGCCCGCGCAGCAGGCAACGTCTGATTCCGGGGTAGCTGCCTGTGGCCACGGCACATGCGGATCGGCGCGGACCCCAGGTTCTGAACATCGGGGAAGTCCTGGCTCAGCTGAGCGACGACTTTCCCAGCATGACGGCGTCAAAAATCCGGTTCCTTGAGGAAAAGGGGCTCATCAACCCGCAACGGACGCCTGCCGGCTACCGGCAGTATTCCGAGAACGACGTCGAACGGCTGCGTTTCGTCCTGTCCCTCCAGCGCGACCAGTACCTGCCGCTGAAGGTCATCAAGGACTACCTGGACGCGATMGACCGCGGCGAACGGCCGGAGAACCTGCCGGCCGGTGTCACGCTCTCCCCGCGGATCGTCTCCGAGGAACTCGCCAGCGAGCTCCAGAGCCGTGCCCGCCGGCTCAGCGAGGAACAGCTCCGGGCCGAATCCGGGGCGAGCGTCCCGCTCCTGGAATCGCTCCTGAGCTATGGGCTGATCGGGCACGTCAACGGCAAGTTCGACGAGCACGCCCTGMAAGTGGCTCGGGCCTGCGTCCAGCTGGAGAGCCACGGCCTGGAACCCCGGCACCTCCGCCCCTTCCAGGCGGCCGCCGACCGCGAATTCGGGCTGGTGGAACGCGCAGTGGCCACCCTGACATCTCGCAAAGACGCAGCCTCCCACGCCCGGGCCGCCGAGGCAGCCCGGGAAATCAGCGACCTCTGCCTGTCACTGCACCAGGCGCTGGTCCACGACCGCATCTCAAGGATGGACATCTGATGATTGAGGTGGAGATTGTGGGCGTGCGGATTGAGCTGCCGTCCAACCAGCCGCTTGTCCTGCTCAAGGAAATCCACGGTGAGCGCCACGTGCCGATCTGGATCGGGACCCCGGAAGCCAGTGCCATCGCCCTGGCCCAGCAGGGGGTAGTCCCGCCCCGGCCGATGACCCACGACCTCCTGGTAGACGTCGTCGAAGCGTTGGGACACACCATCGTCAGCGTCAACATCGTGGCGGTGGAGGACAACATCTTCTACGGACAGCTGCAGTTCGAGAACGGAACCACCGTGAGCTCCCGCGCCTCGGATGCGTTGGCCCTGGCCCTGCG
>NZ_JBFTHK010000292.1:0-3165 GCF_056394205.1 Arthrobacter sp. 10T413_2
GCTGTCCACGGTGCCCACGCTCAGCGGCGACAAGTTCGGTCCCCGGCACGTGGATCTGCGCCCGTTCGCGGTCAACGACGGCGAGGACGTGTGGGTGCTTCCCGGMGGCCTGACCCGGGTGGCGCTCAAGGAGGGTTCGCTGATCGTCAATTCAAGCCAGGKCGGCGGCTCCAAGGACACCTGGGTCCTGGCGGATTCCCCGCAGGTTCCGGTCGAAGTCATCCCGCGGCCCACCATCACGGTCCGTGAGCGGGTTTCGGTCTGGCCGGTGGAAAGCAACTGGCGCGACAGCCAGAAAGAGCAGCAACAGCAGCAGCAGATTTCTGACGCGCAGGAGGTAACCGCGAATGCTTAGCCGTATTGCCGAGTCACTGTTTTGGATCGGCCGCTACGTGGAACGGGCCGACGGCACAGCCCGGATCCTCGACGTCCACCTGGAACGGCTCAACCACCTGCCCATRGAAGAACAGCGCAGCGTCGCGCAGGAGCTCCTGGCAGTGATGGGTGCACGCCCGCAGAATGACGAGTTCGGCCTCCCCGAGCTCTTGAACGCCCTGGCGTACGACAAGCACAGTGCGACGTCGATTGCCGGCTCGCTCGGCGCGGCCCGGGAAAACGCCCGCCGTGCCCGGGAGACCGTCTCCTCCGGACTCTGGGAAAGCCTCAACACGACCTACTACGGGCTGAACCAGCACCGCAAGGACGTCGTGGGCACCTACCGGTTCTGCAACTGGGTCCTGGAGCGCACGGCGATGGTCAGCGGCCTGGCCGACACCACCGTCAGCCACGACGAGAGCTGGCTGTTCCTGGTCCTGGGCCGGTCCCTCGAGCGCGCCGACATGACGGCCCGCATGCTGTCCACGCGCGATGTCCTCTCGGCCGGCATGTCCTGGGTGAACATGCTCCGCTGCGCGGGCGCCTACGAATCCTTCCTGCGCACGCGCCGGGCGGCCTTCGGCKACCAGCACGCGGCAGAGTTCCTGCTCCTGGACCGGCTGTTCCCGCGGTCGATCGTCTACGCCCTGCGCGACGCCGACGAGTGCCTCGCGAAGCTGGACCCCTCGGCCCAACGCGTCGGATTCATCAACGACGC
The DNA here is from genome assembly GCF_056394205.1 of Arthrobacter sp. 10T413_2. Taxonomy (NCBI): domain Bacteria; kingdom Bacillati; phylum Actinomycetota; class Actinomycetes; order Micrococcales; family Micrococcaceae; genus Arthrobacter; species Arthrobacter sp. 10T413_2. Next base: position 1,094 of record NZ_JBFTHK010000292.1, read on the forward strand.
CCGCCGCATTGTCGGCCAGGCCCGCACCTTCCTGGAGTTCCACCGCACCGACGACCTCATGTCGGAACTGCCGGAGCACATGGAGCGCGTGCAAAAGGCGGTCTCGCAGGCCTCGGACGCCATTTCCCGTAAGTACTTCAATCAGGCAGACGAACTGGCCTGGGTGGGAGAAGTTTCATGACCCGGCTGAGGATCGTCCACAAGACGGCGTACAAGTACAACAAGCGCGTCACCCTGTCCTACAACGAGGCCCGKATGACCCCGCTGACKGACCCGCAGCAGGTCGTCCTGGAGTCCTCCATGAAGGTGTCGCCCTCGCAGGCGGCCCTGAGCAGCTACCGCGACTACTGGGGCACGCGCGTGACGGCCTTCGACATGCAGATGCCCCACGAGCACCTCGAAGTCCTCTCCACCACCACCGTGGAGGTGCACCGGGTGGAGAAGATCGCAGCCGAGGCCGACATCGTCGGGTGGGACGTCCTGGCGGCCCCGGAGACACTCAACCAGTACAGCGACTGGATTCCGCAGTCCCAGCTGACCGGTCCGGGCACCGAAGTTCTTGGCATCATTCCGGGCGTCGTCGAGGGAAAGACGCCGCACGAGGCCGCCATGGCGGTCTTCGCCTGGATGCGCGGCGAGATGACGTACATGAAGGGCTCCACCGGCGTCACCACCAACGCCGAGCAGGCCTGGAACCAGCGGCAGGGCGTCTGCCAGGACCTGGCGCACCTGGCCATCGGCTCCCTGCGCAGTTGCGGGATCCCGGCCCGCTACGTCTCCGGCTACCTTCACCCGCGTTCGACGGCGGACATCGGCGAGACGGTGGCCGGACAGTCCCACGCGTGGCTCGAATGGTGGGACGGCGAATGGCGCAGCTGGGACCCTACCAACCACAAGCCGGCCGGGGACTTCCACGTCACCGTGGCCCGGGGCCGCGACTACCGCGACGTCCCGCCGCTCAAGGGCATCCTGTCCGGCGGCGGCGGATCGGCCCTCAACGTCAGCGTGGAGATCACCCGCCTCGCCTAGCCGCACCACGTTGCGCTATCAGTTAAGGCTGCTCTGAGCCCTCAGAACAGCCTTAACTGATAGAGCAACCGGGGGTAAGGGCTATTCCAGGCCGGACCGGGTGGCGTCGTCCAGCGGTGTCCACCAGGTCATCGGCGGGACCACCTTGAACCGCCGCCCGGTGACGGTATCCGGCGTGATCCGGACGAAGTGCTCCTTCTTGCCGGCCTGCCACGGGAACAGCAACAGGCCCACGGTGTCCATGACCTCCTCAGGGTTCTGCACCGGCGCGGCCTGGCCCTTGGCCACGACGCTCCAGGCGATCCCGGTGTCCGCGTCCACGCCGTCMGCTTCCACGGCCACCGGTGTGTCGCCCGTGGCTGCCTGCAGCTTGGTTCCCACTGCGGTGCGGAACACGAGCGTGCCGTGATCGACCTTGTAGTTGATCGGGAAGATGTCGGGATGATCGTCCACCCAGACCGCCAGCCTGCCCACCGAGACGCTGCGCAAGAGTCGCCAGCATTCGTGATGATCGAGGTTTTCCACGGCGTGGGGCTGGTCCTTTGACGGCTGGCCGCCCGGGTTCGCATCAGTACTCATGCCGGCGAGCTTACGCCGGAGGGGCGAGCAGGGGCTAGGGCAAAAGGTCCCAGCCGTGGAACAAAGCGCTAATAAATGTTGACCACTCGGGCCCTTCCGTGCAGTTCACGGTATTCTGGCATCACATCGTCAGCGTCGACGAGCGCCGGAGCGATTGGGGCAATCAATATGCATTCAACGGGTAAGAGCCATGGCCATAGCGCCTCCGACCCGAATMCGAGGCTCGAGGAACTCCTGAACGGTTTTGGTTCCAGGGCCGAGGAGCTGCAACAGTCCCAGGAACGCATGACCGGGCTGCTCGAAGCGGTTGTAGCCGTAGCCGAGGACCTGAGCTTGGATGCAGTCCTGGAGCGCGTCGTGATGTCGGCGTGCCGGTTGCTGCATGCCCGGTTCGGCGCCCTGGGGGTGATCGGCGATGACCACGCCCTGAGCCACTTCATCACCGTCGGCATCGACGAAGAGCT
>NZ_JBFTHK010000293.1:0-3124 GCF_056394205.1 Arthrobacter sp. 10T413_2
GAGGAGAACGTCGCCTGCTGCCAGCCCGAGTCCGTTTCCCCCGTGAACGTCACCGACGCCAGGAGCGTCCCGGTAGCCGTCCACAAATGCCCCGTGTGGGTTCCGGTATTCCCGGCCCCCTTGTAGAACCGGACCCCCGTCACCGTCCCGGCCACATCCGCACGGAACTTCATCCCCAGTTCCACAGCATTCGGATCATTGGCGGAAACAGTTGTTGGCACCGAATTTGAGCTGAAAACATTGCATGGGCAACTGACGGCAGCGGCGGTGGTGAACGCCCACGAATAGGGCGCCGCCATGGTCTGCCCCGTCGTATTCGTCGCACCGCTGACCGTGGCCGTGTAGGTGGTCCCGGGGCTCAGGGCCGTCCCGGGAGTAAACGTTGCAGTTCTGGCCGCCGAGTCGTAGCCGACCGTACCGGCCACCGCAGCGTTGGCCGCATCCTTGAGCGAGAACACCACCGACGACGCCGTCACCGCCTGATCAAACGTCACGGCAGGCTTCACCGCTGTGTCAACGCCGGCGGTGTTGTTGGTCGGCGACACGGCCGCGATCGTCGGCGCGGCCGGCGGCGCCGCCGTCGTGAACGTCCACGAATACGGTGCCGCCATGGACTGGCCCGCGGCATTCGTGGCACCACTGACCGTGGCTGTGTAGCTGGTGCTGAAGGCCAGGGGCGACCCGGGGGTGAACGTCGCTGTGTTCGTGGCCGAGTCGTATGTCGCCGATCCCTGGACCGTCGTGTTTGCCGCGTCCTTCGCGGTGAAGACCACGGACGACGCCGTTACGCCCTGGTTGAAGGTCGCGGATGGCTTCACCGCCACATCGACACCTGTCGCGTTGTTGGACGGTGATACCGATGAAATTGCCGGTGCGGGGCTGCTCGACGGGCTGAAGACCGCGTCCACCCAGTAGTACTCCGCGTCGTACACCTGATSGGGGAAGGAAGACGACGAGCCGTACTTGTAGAAGCCGTTCGGGCTGCCAGGCAGGCTCCGAGTGAAGTGAAGCGGCGTGCCTMCCGTGCTGCMGTTACCTGCGGGTGCCGGTGAGGGATGGTTGTAGAAATAGGYGGTGTCCTGCGCGTAGTGACCGGCCGGGGCGAAGTAGGACACCACGTATTTCGTATTCGCGGTGACCGCGAGGGGCGGAGACAGGGTGGCACTCTGCCAGCCGGTTGCCGATTCCCCACTGAAAGTGACCGTGGCAAGCCGTTGCCCGGATTCGTTCCAGACGCTGCCTACGTGGGTGCCGGTATTCTTGGCGGACTTGAAGAACCGCAACGCGCTGATGGTTCCCGCGACGTCTGAGAAGAATTTGGCCCCGACCTCGATTCCGCTGGCGTCGCCAGCGTCAGGAACAGCCGGACTGATGTTAGTACCGATCACGGAACATGGACATGACACATTCGTGACCCTGCCGGCCGTAGGCGATTCGATATTGCCGCTGTCATCAACGGCCCGGGAACGCAGAGTCGACGTCGGGCTTCCGTGTGCATTCCAGCTGAAGGTCCAGTCCGAGGTGCCCGTTGCCGGRCGCCAGGTTGCACCACCGTCCGTCGAGACCTCGACGCCGGCAACCACGCCGCCGACGTCGGCGGCAGTGCCCGTCACGGTGACAATCGTGCCATCCGAAACGGTTGATCCTGCTGTAGGCGAAACGATGGTGGATGTCGGAGCCGTCAAGTYTGTCGACGCAGACGCGGTCACCAAGCCAGCCGTGAGCGACGTGGGTTGCGTCCCCATGTCGGCAAAAAGGTTGACCGTGGCCTGTTGCATGTTCTTGTCCGCGGCTTTCCCGGTGGTGAAGCCGTCCAGCCCCCAGGACCATTGCACCGTGCCGGATCCGAACACCAGGGCACCGCTCGGAGCCTTGTACATTGTCAGGTTGTGCGTCGCTGACTGACCGCCGAGCGTCCTGGAGCCGTAATCGGTGAAGACTTCCGCCGAGGAACTGACTGTGCTGGAAAGTCTGAACGAGCCAGCAGGCCGGAAGCCGTTATCGGCGTCAATGTCCCACTCGTAGCCGAGCGTGCCGACTCCGGCGCCCAGAGTGGCCGAGGCGCCGGTGGCCAAGCTCGCAATCGAGGTCCCCCGCCATAGCCTGAGCTGTTTGTACGCTGCCGGCACCACGATGTCGGTGGTTCCCGAATTGACGATGAAAAATTGCCCTGTCAGGGCGTTCTCCGGGTTTCCTCCGCCAYCGGTTGTTCCAAAGCGCGGGTCCCGCCAGGTCCCGGTCCACGCGACAGGGTCCGTGGGGGCGTCAAAGTGCGTGTCTTTGTAGGCCACCAGAGTCCTGTCCGGTGAGTTCGTCCCGTCGGAGCTGGGTTCCAGCCGAGTCTTCCAGAACATTTCGTTTCCGCTGAAGAACGCCAGGTTCACACCGGCGTCGYGGGCAGCCTCAACATTGGCCCGTTGATCGCCTGTCCAGTATTCGTCGTGGCCCACAGACATAAAGACCTTGTGATTGAGCAGCAACGTCCCCCGAGTGGAGACGTCAACGCCGCTCATGTAGCTCACGTCGTAGCCGTTGGCCTCCATGAACCGGATMATCGGATATTCGGCGTACATCAGCCAGCTTCTGCCCTGGTCATCCGCAGCTGAGTTGAAGGGCCTGTTGTATGAGACTTTGAACGCGGATTTGTAGGCGAGCGGTTCACCCGGAGGGCAGGACACGGTGCAGCTGTACAGGCTGTTGCCGCCGTAGCTGTTGTAGGCCTGCCACGTGGAATCAGAGGTCTGGAAGAGCATGGCGGAGTGGGCGGTGTCGTCGCGGACGATAAAGGGAACGACGCTTGCATCGCTGGTGTCGTTGCGCACGAGCCGGGCCAGATAAACGCCGGACACGGCCGAGGCCGGGACCTGCCAACTGGCCGAAACGCCCCAGTTGCCGCAATCGATCAGGCCGGTGGCGGAGAACGTCGCGCACGCCGGCTGGGTCTGCGGAAGTGCAGCGCTCGGGAGCACGTTGGCCGCGATCTTCCGGGCGCCCAGCCCCTGGTAGTACCCAAGGCGGTACACATCGATGTGATACGACGTGGACGGCGTCTTGACCTTGAATTTCACAGTGTCGCCAATGTTGACGCTCATGGACGTGGCATAGCCCTGGATCGTGCTGCTGC
>NZ_JBFTHK010000294.1:0-3019 GCF_056394205.1 Arthrobacter sp. 10T413_2
ACGCAGAAGCCACGACTTCAACAGACCGGACCGGAACGGGGAAGGCTGAAGCCGCACCCGTTCACAATGTGGAGGCCGAGCGCCTGCATGCACTCCTGGAACCCGCAGTGCTGGCGAACAGATTGTATCTGGAGGACGTCTCCATCCATGTCGCCGGTGCCAACCGGGTGGTTCACGTGGTGGTAGACCTGCCGCAGGAGGAGACCGGCGGCGTCGGTCTCGACGTCATCGCCGAGATCTCCAAGACCCTTTCGGACACCCTGGACAACGACCCCAGCATGGACGCGCGTCCCTACGAGCTGGAAGTTTCGTCGCCCGGCGTCGGACGTCCCCTGACCGAAGAGCGCCACTGGTACCGCGCCCGCGGACGAATGGTCAACGTCAATGTGATCCAGGGCGACAACGTCACCGGCCGGATCCAGTCCGTGGATGATGAAGGCGTCACCCTCGTCCCCGAGATTGCCGTCAAGAAGGGCATGAAACCCAAGCAGGGCGAGCCCGTCAAGCTTCCTTTCGACAGGATCCGCAGCGGAAAAGTCGAGATAGAGTTCAGYCACCTCGAAGAGGCCGGTCTGGAAAAAGAACACAATGGACCTTCTGAGGAGGCCTAATGGATATTGACATGAGCGCGCTGAGACTCCTGGAGCGTGAGCGTGAAATCCCGCTGGATCTMCTGATTCCGACGATCGAGCAGGCACTGCTGGTGGCCTACCACAAGACCCCCGGCGCTTTCGAGAAAGCCCGTGCCGAGCTCGACCRCAAGAGCGGCCACGTGACCATCTGGGCCACGGAGATCGACGACGACGGCGCCCCGATCGGCGAATTCGAGGACACCCCGGCGGGTTTCGGCCGCATCGCGGCCAGCACGGCACGCCAGATCATCCTGCAGCGCCTCCGGGATGCTGAGGACGACAACGTACTGGGCCAGTTCAAGGGCCGTGAAGGTGAGCTTGTAGCCGGCACCATCCAGCAGGGCAACAACCCGCATATGATTCAGGTGAACCTGGGCACGGTAGAGGCGCTGCTGCCTCCGCCCGAGCAGGTTCCCGGCGAGAAGTACATCCACGGCAACMGGCTGCGTGCCTTCGTGATCGACGTCCACCGCGGCACCAAGGGCCCGTCCATCACGCTGTCCCGCTCGCACCCCGGGCTTGTCCGGAAGCTCTTCGAACTCGAAGTTCCCGAGATCGCGGACCGTTCCGTCGAGATCGTGGCGCTTGCCCGCGAAGCCGGCCACCGCACCAAGATCGCGGTCAAGGCAAACATTCCCGGCGTGAACGCCAAGGGTGCCTGCATCGGCGAAATGGGGTCTCGTGTCCGGGCCGTCATGACCGAGCTCAACGATGAAAAGATCGACATCGTGGACTACAGCGACGACCCGGCGACCTTTATCGCCAGTGCCCTCTCGCCGTCGCGCGTGAATTCGGTCACCATCACCGATGAGGCGACCCGTTCCGCGCGGGTGGTCGTTCCCGACTACCAGCTCTCCCTGGCCATTGGCAAAGAGGGCCAGAATGCCCGTCTTGCCGCCAAGCTCACCGGCTGGCGGATCGACATCGTCTCTGACGCCGCCGTCAACAGCAGCAAATAGCGTTCAGGCGCACGCGCGCCCACGCACACGAAGATGGACAGCGGGCCGCCGTCGCGGCCCGCTGTTCGTGTGTGGCCTCACGGGATTACCCGTGGTTTCGTCACTGCCGGCACGCCCGGGTTCCGKACCCGGGCGCCGGAGGGGCTAGAATAGACATGACCGCGCCTAACGGCCGGTATCCGTGTGTCTTTGGCGCGTCCGGGTTTTTCCGGATTCCCTTAGGACTCAGATTTTCACCAAACAGATGTACTGGCAGGAAGATACTMGAACGTGGCACATGTGCAACACCTMGGGAATCAGCCGCAGCGCACCTGCATCGGATGCCGACAAAAGGGATCGCGGTCGGAGTTACTCCGGCTCGTCGCCGGCGCCGGCGGTTCGTCCGCCGTCGTGGTGGATGAACGACGCCGGATGGCTGGCCGGGGAGCATGGCTGCACCCCAGCGAGAAGTGCCTGGCACTGGCGGTGAAACGTCGAGCATTCGGCCGCGCCCTCAATGGCGCAGCCGGTACCGCCGACGTCGAACGCCGGATCACTGCCGGCGCGCAAGCCGTGGGCACTACGGTGGCCGCAGCAACAACCGTCCAACCTGAAAGCGGGTCAGAAAACTGATGGAAACCCGATGAGTTCCCAGCGATGAGTGCGCAACGATGACAACTTTGTTGCGCTCTGCAATGGGCCTTTCAGCTGCATTCGCGGCGGAGGCCCGCAGTAAGAAGTAGACGGTTCGTGCCTGGCTCGGTGCGGACCGAGACAGGAGAAATGTGGCCAAGGTCCGCGTACATGAGCTTGCTAAAGAGCTCGGTATTACTTCCAAAGATGCAGTAACCAAACTGCAGGAACTGGGCGAATTCGTTCGCTCCGCCTCGTCAACTATCGAGGCTCCCGTTGTGCGGAAACTGCGCAACGCTTACCCCGACGCCCCCGCAGCCTCGAAGTCCGAAGCTCCGGCGTCCACCCCCCAGGCAACTGCCGCCCCGGCAGCGACCCGCCCGGCGCCTGCGCCCGGCCCCGCTGCGCCCAAGGCTGCAGAACCCAAGGCTGAAGCTCCGGCTCCGGCCGCTGCGGCACCTGCCGCCGCGCCCGCCGCTCCGGCTGCCCCCGCCGCCCAGGCTCCGGCAGCCCCGGCCGCCCAGGCCCCGGCTGTTCCCTCGACGGGCGTCAAGCCCGGTGCGCGTCCGGCCCCCAAGGCTGAAACCCCGGCTGCTCCGGCACGCCAGGGCGGTTCCGCACCCCGTCCGGGCGGTCCCCGTCCCGGCAACAACCCCTTCGCCACGTCCCAGGGCATGCCCCGAGGCCGCGGCGGCGATAACGAACGTCCCTCGCGTCCGGGCAACAACCCGTTCGCTCCTTCCCAGGGCATGCCGCGTCCGGGCGGAAGCCGCACCGAGGGCTAACGCCCCGGCGGCCCGCGCCCCGCAGCAGGCG
>NZ_JBFTHK010000295.1:0-2973 GCF_056394205.1 Arthrobacter sp. 10T413_2
GGGCAGCCGGTCAAACATGCCGACGGAATTGCTGACTGCCGTTCCCGCTATGGCGGTGGCCGGGAGGAAGAGCCCCGCGACCAGCACGCCGCAAAGTGCGCCGGCACCAAGGAAGGAGAGGATCTTCCCCCATCGCGAGTCCCTACTTGGCATCAGTGTGTTCCCTCGGTGCGCTCTCTTGTTTCGCCCGCGGGCCGGAAGACGGCGGTTGTTGATCGACGTCGATGTCGACGTCGGCGTCCGCGTCGGTGCGGGCGCCATCCGGCAAGGCGACCGAGCGACCGCGGCGGAAGAGCATGACGAATCCGGCGGACCCTGCCAGGAAGATCAGTGCCGCCACCCAGGTGTTCACCCTGAGCCCCAGTATCAGGTTGGCGTAGTCCGAGCGCATCAGMTCAAAGGCAAACCGCCCGGCCGTGTAGCCYGCGACGTAGAGAGCGAAAACGCTTCCGGCTCCGAGGCTGAATCGCCGGTCCAGGTAGAGGATCAGGAAGCCGACCGCGACGCACMAGAGGGACTCGTAGAGGAATGTGGGCTGGAAATAGCCGAGAACGACCGGAGCGCCGGAGGCGTTGGTGAGCGCGGACCCGGTGGCGTAGTCCATCTGGTGGATCTGGAGTTTCCACGGCAGCATGGTCGGGTCCCCGTAGAGTTCGTTGTTGAACCAGTTCCCCCAGCGGCCCAGGGCCTGGGCAAAGAGCACGCCCGGCGCCACCGCATCCAGGAAGGCAACGAGCGACACATTCGMCCTCCGGCAGCCGATCCACGCCCCCAAGCAGCCCAAGGCAATCGCCCCCCAGATGCCCAGGCCGCCGTCCCAGATGGCGAACGCATTCCAGGGGTTCGCGCCGGGAACGAAGTACAGCTCGGGATCGGTAACGACATGGTAAATCCGGCCGCCGACAATTCCTGCAGGYACGGCCCACAGACAGATGTCCAGAACCTGCMCGGAGTGGCCGCCGCGGGCCGCCCAGCGGCGGGATCCCAGCCAGATGGCCACAGCGATGCCGGCCATGATGCACAGGGCATAGAAGTGGATGGTCAGCGGGCCCAKATGAATGGCACTGACCGTGGGTGAAGGGATGAAGGAATCACTGGCAGGCATTAGTTCGGTCACAGAACTATTCTATAGGGGGAATTATCGGGATAGGCTGACCTCGTGGACACGGCCGAAGTATCAATTCAGAAAACTGAGACGGCCGGSACCGCCGCGTGGTCATTGACCGGCGCCATCACACGTCTGCGCCGCGTTCTGCGCTCGAGCGTGCGGCAGGAGTTTCCCTGGGAATCACTGCCCATGGCCCAGGTCGAAGTCCTCCAGCGGCTGGCCGACGAACCGGGCCTGGGCGTTAGCGGACTTGCCGCTCGTCAGCGCCTGGCAACCAACACGGTGAGCAACCTGGTCCAGCAAATGGTKACGACCGGACTCGTGGAACGCCTGGCCCGTCCCGGCGATCGCCGGTCCGTGAGCCTGAGCCTGACCCCTCAGGGCGCTGAGGTGCTGAGCGCGTGGCAGGCAGCCAATGACCGCCGGCTCGGCCATGCCCTGAATCGTTTGCCGTCGACCTATCAGAAAGCCATCGAAGACGCCGTCCCAGCCCTGGCCGCGCTCGCGGCCCTGCTGGAATCCGATGAGCAGAACCGGGACAGCAGCCCGGGAACAGTGCCGCCCCCGCCCAGGTGAGCCCTACAGCCTCACGGGCACCTCACACCGCGCCCGATGGCGCGGGATCAGTCTCCGATTCCTCCGTCGGCTTCCGCCGGACCAGTGCGGTGGGGATGTTCTTCGAGAACAGCAGCGAAAGCGATCCGATGAACACCAGGGCCACCATCGATGCCCTGAGCGAGGACACCTGCGAGTCAGCGTAAAGCGTAGTCAGCGTGGCGGCGTCGCCGGGTGAAAGGCCCGCCTGCGTCGCGATGTCGTCCACGGTGGACACGGGCACAATGTTGACGCCGGCCTGCGTTTGGGCGGCAACGAKATCCTTCACGTTGCTTGGAAGGTCGCTGCTGTCCACAGCACCCAGGAACGAGCTCGAGAGCGACKCGATCAGGACGGATCCGATGAGGGCCGTTCCCAGCGAGGAGCCGAGGTTCTGGAAGATCCCCTGGAGGCCGCCGATCTCACTGGACCGCTCGACCCCGACACTCGACATCGTCACGTTGCCGATCTGGGATGCCAGCAGCCCCAGGGCGGCTCCCGCGAAGAACATTCCGACCGCAAAGAGCACGCTCCGGAGGTCCAGAGATACCGATCCGAGCAACACGAAACTGCTCGCCACCAGGATGAGCTGCCCGAGCCGAACGATGCGGCGCGGTGACCAGATGGCCGTCAGTCGGGTGCCGACAACCGAGAACAGAATCAGCGAAACCGAGAGCGGAAAGATCTTGATGCCGGTTTCGAGCGCGTTGAGTCCAAGCGTCATCTGCAAATACACCGKAATCATAAAGAACAGGCCCGCCGTGATCATGTATTGGGCGGCGAGGACGGACAAGCCGGAACGCAGCTGCTTGATCGACAACATCGAGACGTGAACCAGCGGGGGACGCCCCCGCCGGATGAGTGCTTCCTGCCGGGCAAAGAAAGCCCACAGCAGGAATCCTCCGGCCAATATCAAGTAGGGCACCAGGGACAGGCCCAGCGGATTGATCGGAACGCCGCCGATCTCCGGCGAGTGCTTGGGCAGAATCCAGCCCCACGTCTTGCTTTGGAGCATGGCGAAAACGATCAGGGTCAGGCYCGCCGCCGAGAGCAGGACGCTGACACCATCGATTTTGATGCTTTGCGGGCGGCTGGTGTCGGGCACAAGGCGTGAAAGGGCGACCACGGCCGCCATCACCACGACTTCGCCAACGAACACATACCTCCAGCTCAGGTACGTTGTGACGTAGCCGCCGATGAGGGGGCCCAGTGCGACGGCGGCGCCCGAGGTCGCCCCGATGATCGCGAACCCGGTCACCCTGTCCTGGTCC
>NZ_JBFTHK010000296.1:0-2969 GCF_056394205.1 Arthrobacter sp. 10T413_2
CGGAGCGCACAAAACGCCGACCAGATCAGGTCGATCAGGTCTTGAAATTTAGGGGATTGGCCGCCTCCGGTTCCCAGCATTTCCGCTGGTCTCCCTCGCGGCGACTTAGAAAACAATACACCCACCACGCCCCCACCGCAAACCCACCCCCACAACACGGTCCTCACGGTGTMACGCCCGGAAGTCCGGGGGAAAACGGGGCATGGAGCCCGAAAGAGGCGACCCGGCGTCGCTCTTCGGCTCTGTACCCTCCGTCACATCCTGGCGCCACGCCGGATACCATCGGAGGGTGAGGGCATACCGCCGGCGCAGGAGACTAGCCTTTCTCCATCGGCGTGCCTCCCGGACGGCCGCCAAACGCCAGCCGGCCGTCACCGGCCTGTCACAGGGCGAGGTGGCCACGCGGGTCGAGCACGGGCTGACAAACCGCGTCCCGGACACCACCAGCCGGAGCCTGTGGCAGATCTTCCGGGCCAACGTCTTCACGCTCTTCAACGCAATCGTCGGCACKAGCTTCCTGCTGCTACTGCTCTTGGGACAATGGCAAGACGCACTGTTCGGCCTCGCCGCCGTCAGCAACGCCGTGATCGGCGTTGTCGAGGAATACAGGGCKAAGAAGTCCTTGGACCGGCTGGCAGTTCTCAACGCCCCGCTGGCAAGGGTATTGCGCGAGGGTCAGATCCACGACATCGCCACGGCCGACGTCGTGAAGGACGACCTCCTGGTGTTGCGGGCCGGGGATCAGGTCACTGCCGACGCCGCAGTACTCGAGTCGTCCGGCCTCGAGGTGGACGAATCGCTCCTCACGGGCGAAGCAGACCCCGTGGACAAKGACGCGGGGACGGAAGTGCTCTCCGGATCGATCGTCGTGGCCGGCCATGGCACTGCCCGGGTTGTCCGGGTAGGGGCGGAGTCGTTCGMGAGCCGGCTGACGGTCGATGCGCGTCGCTTCTCGCTGGTGAACTCCGAGATCCGCAACAGCCTTAACCGCGTACTGCGCTGGATTGCCTGGATCCTGCTGCCGGTGGCCATCCTCGTGATCAACGGCGAGATCCAKGCGCGCGGCKGCTGGCACACCGCCTACTCCACCGGTGCCTGGACGCCGGCTCTGGTGGGCCTCATTGCCAGCATGATCGCGATCGTCCCGCTGGGACTCGTACTGCTCACGAGCGTGGCTTTCGCCGTGGGCGGGCTCCGGCTGGCCGGTCACAATGTGCTGATCCAGGAGCTCGCCGCTGTCGAGGGACTGGCACGCGTAGACGTACTGTGCATGGACAAGACTGGAACCCTCACAGAGGGAGGGCTGGTCTTCGATGCCGTCCACCCGTTGGCGCCGCAACCGGGATGGGAGCAAGTCCTGGCATGGTTTGGCGCTGAGCCCGAGGCAAACGCCACGGCACGCTGCCTGCGTACGGCTTTTGAGTACGACGGCGGCCTGCAGCCGGTGCGGTCAGTGCCGTTTTCCTCCGCCCGGAAGTGGAGCGGAGTCAGCTTCGACGGGCGGACCCGTGCGGCACGCACCTGGATTCTCGGAGCGCCGGAGATGATGCTTGTGCAGGGCGAGGACTTACCTGGACTTGACGCGTCGTTGGCCTCTGCTCCCGACAGCGCCGTCCCGCACCAGAGCAACGAACCCAGCCGGGGCGACATCTTGCGTCAGGCCGGCGAACTGGCTGAGACAGGGCTGCGGACTCTGCTTCTGGCCCGGGCTGATCAGTTGCCGAACAATGGGAAGCTGGAGCAGCTGCCGGGGTCCCTCCACCCTGTGGCCCTGCTGACGTTCCGGGAACAGCCCCGCGCCGATACCCGGGAGACCCTTAAGTTCTTCCGCGACGAGGGCGTCGGTTTGAAGATCATTTCCGGCGATGATCCCCGGACCGTTGCCGCCATTGCGCGCCGGATTGGCCTGGAGGTCACGGAGGGCTTCGACGCACGCTCACTCCCCGAGGATCCGTTGCACCTGGAGGAAGTGATGGAGGCGAACATGGTTTTTGGCCGGGTGACCCCGGCCCAGAAGAGGGCTATGGTCGAGGCGCTGCAACGCCGGGGACACACCGTGGCAATGACCGGCGACGGCGTCAACGATGCCCTTGCGCTGAAGACAGCCGACCTTGGCATCGCCATGGACTCCGCGGCGCCCGCAACAAAGGCCGTGGCGCGTCTGGTGTTGCTCGACGGCCGCTTCGACCGGCTTCCCGGCATCCTTGCTGAAGGCCGGCAGGTGATCGCCAATATCGAACGCGTCTCGAGCCTCTTCCTGAGCAAGACGGTCTACGCGACGGCTATCGCAGTGATGTTCGGGCTCCTGGACTGGAAGTTCCCCTTCCTTCCCCGCCAGCTGTCCTTCACCGACGGCCTGACAATMGGAATCCCGGCGTTCTTTTTGGCGCTCATGCCGAACCCGCGCCGCTACCAGCCGGGATTCCTGCGCCGGGCCCTCTGGTTCTCCGTGCCGGCAGGACTCATCGTGACGGCCTCGCTGMTCACGCTCAATGCCCTGGCGCCGTTGGCCGGCACGGCGACGCCCGAACAAGTCAGCAGCGCCTCGGTGCTGACGCTGTCCATCGTTGGGCTGTGGATCCTCTMGGCTGTGTCCCGGCCCCTCAACGCAGGGCGTCTTGCTGTGGTGGTGGCCATGAGCGCCTCATTGGTGGCCCTGCTCAACCTGCCGCTCGCGCAGGAGTTCTTCCTGCTCTCGCGACCTCCGGGCGGGTTGTTGCTCGCTGCGGTGGCGTGCGGGGCCGCCGGGGGCCTCGGAGTCGAGGTTCTGGCCCGGGTCCACGCCCGTGCCTTCCCGGTGCAGGGCCTGGGCTGGAAGTGAGGGATCCTCGGGGGTGTGTCGGTGGTGCGGGACGATCGCGGGGGCGTGCCMGGTACTGGGGGAAGGTGTGGGCAGCACTTTCCGGGGGTGCGGTTTAAATGCGGGAGGACCCCAACCTGGTGGTTGGGGTCCTCGACCTGTAATGATG
>NZ_JBFTHK010000297.1:0-2957 GCF_056394205.1 Arthrobacter sp. 10T413_2
ACACCGGGCCGCCGCCAACGCTTTGTCACACCCGTCCCGCATCCYGTGCCCGGGCGGGCCAAGGCAGGGAGCAATCGCCCGGCCGGTAGCCGCTCAACCGGTGTGGAGCTTCAGCTTCCGGAAGGCCGGCACCTTCAGGAGGTCCGCGATGAGGCCGCCTGCGACAGTCGCGGCGAGGATCAGGAGCAGGAGCGCCGCCGGGACCGGCGCCATCAGCACGCCCCACAGGGCCAGCGCTGACGCGGCCGCGGCGTCGAGCACGGAGGCGGCCACCAACAACCGGGAGGGCCGGCCCGTCCACGCCGGCCGTGCCGTGCGGACGACGTAAGTCGTGATCTGGCTGCTGAAGACCAGCGTCAGGAAAATAACGGTACGCAGCTGGTCGATGYCCCCTCCGGGCCAGAGCTGCCCTGAGGCCCAGAGCACGGCCAGGGAAGAGCAGAGCATCGGCGTGGCAACCACGACGGCCCCGGCGATGGTCCTGCCCACATTCCACGTGTTCGGTTTCTGCGAATAGGAGGCATTGTCGGTGGTGATCATCATGCTCACCACGTCGTTGGCCAGCAGCAGCAACGCCATCAGGAGGGGCGTGAAGACGAGCTGCCCGAACGAAAGCACCCCKACGGTGAGCAGCAGCGGCACTTCGAGTTTCTTCACGCTGACGTTGAGGGCATAGGTCAGGGAACGCTGGTGGATTCTCCTGCTTTCCTCGACGAGTCCGACGATGTCGGTCAGCCCGCCGCGGACGAGGACGACCCCGGCCGCGGACTTGGCCACATCGGTGGCCCCTTCCATGGCGATGCCGACTTCGGCCTGGCGCAGCGCCGGCGCATCATTGACTCCGTCTCCGGTCATGCCCACGACGTGGCCCGCGTCCTGGAGGATCTGCACGATCCTGTGCTTGTCCTGGGKAAGGACCTCCGCGACAACAGCGGGCGGCCCGTCGTCGCCTGCCAGGGCCGCCAGCCCGTCGACCCGGATCACACTTCCCTCCAGACCAACTTCGGCCGCGACTGCCGCGGCGGTCGCGGCGCTGTCACCGGTGACCATGATGACGMGGATTCCGAGTTCCGCTAACCGTGTCAGCAGCCCGGCGGCTTCGGGCCGGATCCGGTCGGCGAGAGCTATGAGTCCGAGCTGGCGCCAGACGCCGTCCCCGTCGTMGACGGCGACGGCGAGCACCCGCGCGCCGCCGGAAGCGAGTGACCCCAGCTCCGCTGGGGGCTGTTCGCCGGCCATCGCCGCAATGACATGCGGGGCGCCCTTGGCCACACCCATGGTCCGGCCACCCCTGACCACCGTGGCCTGGGACCGCTTCGTCGAAGGATCAAACGGTGTGAAACTTATCCGGTCCCCGGCTGCCGTCCCGTCCGCGGCGAGGATCGCCAGATCGATGGGGTCCTGTGTGGAGGCGTCGGAGGCCGCCRACGCCCACCGCAGGACCTCTTCCCGGTTCGCGGCCCCGATCGGGTAGACGGCATTCACCGCGAGCCGGTTTTCGGTMAGGGTCCCCGTCTTGTMGATGCAGAGCACACTCATGGACGCAGCGTCCTGCAGGGCGGTGAGGCGGGTGGTCAGGATCCCGATCGTGGCGAGGTGCTTGGCACCCAGGGCGCCGGCCAAGGCGAACGCCGCCGGCATGGCCACCGGCACCGAGGCCAGCAGCAGTATGACCGCGTAGGAGATGACGTCCGCGATGGGGGCCCCGACGGTGGCCAGATGGGACGTGCCCACGACTGCCAGCACCAGGTCCACAGCGATGAACACCCTGACGATGCGCAGCACGACGTGTTCKAGATGGGCTGTTGGCGCTGAGCTGCCGACCAGCTCTGCCGTCTTGCCGAAGTAKGTGGCGGCACCGGTGGCTACCACGGTGCCGCTGGCTTCTCCGCGGCTAACGGTGKCGCCGGAGTAAACGGTCGACGCCGGCCCCCGGGCTACGGGCATCGACTCTCCGGTGAGCGCCGATTGATCCACCATGACGGTGCCGGTTTGCACGGCGACATCGGCGGGCACGAAGTCGCCGACCCGGATATGGATGACGTCGCCGGGGACCAAGCGGGAGGCCGGCAGCAGCGTCCACGTGCCGTCGCGCAGTACCCGGGCGTTGATTTCCAGCCGGGTGCGCAACAGATCGACGGCCGCTTCGGCCCGCTTCTCCTGGAAAATTCCTAGTACCGTGTTCAGGCTCAGCACCGCCAGGATGATGAGCGCGTMGAGCCATTTGTTGWGGGCGAACTCGAGGATGATCGTTGCTTCCAGCATCCACGGCACGGGCGCCCAGAGTTTCMTKAGGAGCCGCACCGCGAGTCCGGTCCGCTTGAGTGGAACCGTGTTGGGGCCGACTGTCTCCAGCAGCCCGGCTGCTTGCGCGGATGAGAGCCCTTGAGGCTCGACCACGCCGTCTCAGCCCTGAACTGATTCCGCGCCGGTACGGACTACCACCACGGGGCACTGGGCATGGTGCACCGCATGGCTCGACACCGACCCCAGGAGCACTCCGGCGAACCCGCCGTGGCCATGCGATCCGACCACCAGGAGATCGGCCCCGGTTGCAGCCTTCACGAGCACGTCGGCGGGATGCCCCTCCGTCACTTCACCACTGACCGCAAGGGCGGTTCCGGATGCCCGCCGCAGCGCATCAGCGTTTGCGCGCCGGGCATTGTCCCCGAACGAATCATGGTCCTCGGCCTTGCCGGCAGCATCACCGATGACGGGGTAGTGCCATGCTGTGACGACGTGAACCTGCCCGGTTCTTAGCCGGGCTTCCTCAAGGGCCMAATCCAGCGCCGACAGCGACGAGTCCGACCCGTCGACCCCGACAACAATTCGGAAAACCGCACCCGCCGCCATCGTGCCTCCCTAAGGAAACCGCGTCTTCGCAACACGACGTYGTGCCGCACGGCCCACGATCCTCCCGTTGCACCGTGGAATCAAGGGGGTGCCACTGCTGGAGG
>NZ_JBFTHK010000298.1:0-2914 GCF_056394205.1 Arthrobacter sp. 10T413_2
CCCCACCGGCCAAAGCGCCCCCACCTCGCTTTCGGCAGCGGCGTCCACCTCTGCGCCGGGCACTGGGCCGCAAAGACCTCCATCGGTCAGATTGCCGTACCGATGGCCTACAAGCGCTTCCCAGGGCTTCGTGTAGACGAGCGGCGGAATGAGAGCTGGGACGGCTGGGTCTTCCGCKGCCTGACCAGCCTTCCCGTCACCTGGAACTAAGAGCACCCCCGAATACAAGGAGCAACGATGCCCACCGTCACCTACACCCAGCCAAACGGCACCCAGCACACCCTCCAGGTCGAGGAAGGCACAACACTGATGCGCGCCGCCGTCAGCAACGGCATTGACGGCATCATCGGCGAATGCGGAGGGCAGGCCATGTGCGCCACATGCCACGTCTACGTGCGGCCGGAATATGCCGAGGCGTTGCCCGAGATCAGCGACGACGAAGACGAAATGCTCGACTGCACCACCGCGGAGCGGATGGACAGCTCACGGCTGGGCTGCCAGATCAAAATCGACGCAGAACTCACAGGGATTGTCGTCGACATCCCTGCCGGCCAACTCTAGAAGCGGGGCAATGACATGAGCGTTGTCATCATTGGCGGCGGACAGGCCGGCCTACAGGTCGCCGATACATTGCGGACCGAGGGGTACGGGGGCGAGATCCATGTGATCGCCGAGGAATCCGGACTGCCCTATCAGCGCCCGCCGCTGTCCAAGGACTACCTGGCCCCGGGCCAGGAGCCAGCTCCCTTGCCGCTGCGCGGACCTTCCTTTTTCGTGGACAAGAACGTCACACTCCATGAAGGCGCCCAGGCACTCGCCATCGACCGGGCGGAACGGAAGGTCAAGCTCACCAAAGGTTCACTCGATTACGACCACCTCGTTTTCGCGACCGGTGCCCGAAACAGGATGCTGAGCTGCCCGGGCGCATCCCTGTCCGGCATCCATGGACTGAAAACCCTGACAGATGCAGAAGCGCTGCACACGGCGCTGCCCACCGCCCGCAATATCGTCATCATCGGTGCCGGATTCATCGGACTGGAATTCGCCGCCGCCGCCCTGGCCCACGGATGCGGCGTGACCGTACTGGAATTCGCGCCTCGCCCGATGGGACGTGCACTGACCCCCGTCATGGGTGAGTGGTTCGCAGCCGCCCAACGTTCACAAGGCGTCGACCTGCGCCTCGGCGAAGGCATTGACCGCTTCGAGCCCGGCGCGGATGGCCGCGTCGGAGCCGCAGTGTCCACCACAGGGGCTTCCTATCCTGCTGATCTGGTCCTCGTGGGCATCGGCGTTCAGCCCAACGACACCCTGGCCTCGGACGCCGGCCTCGAAACCAGCAACGGCATCGTTGTCGATGAAACGCTGCGCACAGCGGACCCTGCCGTTCTGGCGATCGGCGACTGCGCCAGTTTCCCCAGCGCACACGCCCAGGTCCGTCTGCGTGTGGAGTCGGTCCAGAATGCCACCGATCAGGCCCGTCATGCCGCCCGCACGGTCCTAGGGGMTAACCACCCGTACACGGAGCTGCCTTGGTTCTGGTCCACACAGGGCCCATACCGGCTGCAGATGGCTGGGCTCGCACGACCCGATGACGACACGCTGGTCCTGGGTGATCAGGCGGCAGCTAAGTTCTCCGTCCTCTGCTTCAGGAACGGCGTCCTCACGGCTGTGGAATCGGTCAACGCGCCCGCGGACCATATGGCCGCCCGCAAACTACTCGCCGCCGGCACGGGCATCACCCGCGACCAGGCAGAAACCKAGGGGTTCACCCTGAAGGCTGTCGCAAGCACCCCGTTAGTCCMAGTAGTCGCCTGACAGGGATTACCTGTCTCCGCCCCCGACAAATCCCCGTGATCATGGTGATCATCCCGATTTCAAGGGAGACGAATTTTGTCAGCACAAAGAAGAGCCGTATCCCTGCGTGCCGGGATACGGTGTGCAGGCTAAGGGCGTTGGAAGCGATGAAATTGGGGTGTGTACATTGTGCACATTTTGGGCTTCGCATCGGGGCGTATGTGGGTTGGATCGGGCCGGATTCCGCATGTTTCCGCGAGAGCCCAGTGTTTGCAAKGGCAGGAATACAGTTCGAGTCCCACCTCGGGCACGTGTTTTCCCTGTTCAGGGGCTTGTGAGCCGCTGAATGTGTACAAATCTCCTTTTATGGGCCCCTGMGGGGCCCATTTTTGTTGGTGGCCGTTGCGGTCTGGCGGCTCCTTCTCTTGGCTTAGACAGCGGTGTTGCTGTGTACTCCTTCATGGCCGGGAGCGCCTGGAACTGCATGACGTGCTGTGACTTGGGATCAATTCCTCATGTTCATCCCTGTCGCCAACCGGAACTCCTGGGAAACGCTCGGGCGAACCGATCGGGTTTAGGGACCGGGGTGCCGCCGGCCCGGACAGCGGCCGGCGTTTGGTTCTGTCCCGGCCGTTCCCATTTCTTCCGCTCACTCCGTGGTCACCATTGGTCAAGCCCTCGAGGACGTCCAGACCCGTAAGCGCCTTGCGCTGCGTTGCYGCGTCTTGTTCGTTGGGGTCGCAGCCAACGATCTGCGGGGGCGGGTGCAACTGTCGCGATTGTCCAACCCCAGAGCGGGTCAGTTTTGCGGTCGGKATATTCGCGAATCCAGGATTCCAGTCTCTGTATCGGATTTCTCGCAGCGCCAGTGCGGGCAGATGGTGTCGCGGTGGAGGACCGGCTTGCGAGCATCAGGAGTGACCCTAAGCGCTGCGAGAACGCCGCCACTTCTTGCTGCGATTCCCACATACTGTGCCCGTTACATTTATTGGGTTCYCGACCGTCGGGGACATGGTCGCTGGACCCGGTATGACTTTCCTGCCCTGTCACTGATGATCCGGGGGGTGTTGTCGCCGGGTCCGGAGGCACTTGTTGACCGCTGATAGGGACAAGGCCGGAC
>NZ_JBFTHK010000299.1:0-2891 GCF_056394205.1 Arthrobacter sp. 10T413_2
GGAGCCGCTCGCCCCCAAACCGATGCCGCAGCGCAGTTGGCGGGAGGCCCGCAGTTGGGACCTTGTATGGGCCCKGGAGTATTTTGTTCCGTGGGTGGTKCGGCGGCTGCGGCACCGCTCCTCGGGCGACGGCGTGACGGCCAAGCGGCCCCTGCCGGGGCCGGTGTTCGGGCCCGGCGTACCGCTGGGCTCGGGCGAAGGGCCGCCGGGCACCGAGGACGCGGTACGGTCCTGAGCCTGCGGGGCCTAAGCTKGAGGCACACTCCTCAGGCCCCGCAAATGAAGAGGCCCAGCAGCTGAAAGGCCCCGTACCGTGAGCAGTATGTTCTTCTGGATCATTGTGTTGTCGTTCCTGATTCCCATGGGAGTGCGCCTCTACCGGAGGTCCGCCCGCGGCCGGAACCAAAACATGCCGGGCCAGTTCGGCCGGTTCCCCGGAAACCAAGGCACCCCGCCAAACCAGAACAACCAGCCGCGGGACGGGTACACGCAGCAGGACTACTTTGGCGGCTTCGGCCAACTGGGCGCGCCGAAGCAGCCCGGAGGAGCCAACCAGCCGTATCCCGGCGAGCAGTACCCGAACCCGCAGAACCCTCAGAACCCGGGCCAGCCGTACCCGGGGCMGCGGTTCCCGGACCAGCCGTTCCCGACCGAGCCGTACCCCKGACAGCAGTATCCGGGTCCGGCCGGCTACGGATCGCCCGTTCCCTACGAGGACAGCCCGGAGTACCTGAACAACCCGCCCCAGCCTCAGCGGCACGAACCCGTGCCGGGTGCAGGGCAGCCGCAGGCGCCCCAGACGCCGCCGGCCCCGCAGGGTTACMGGGCCCGCAAGCTCGCCGAACTGGACCAGCAGTACAGCGACGGCAAGCTGTCCATGGAGGACTACATGTCCCAGCGCGCTGAAATCATGAAGGGTTAGGCTCACAAAAGGCTGGCGAAGTCGATATCGGCCGCGTTGACGGTTCCGGCCGTCCGCCCCGGGGCCCTGTGGTGCCGCCAGTACAGATTGGTGTGGGCCACCACGAGTTCCGGCGGCGGCGCGCCATATTCGCTCAKGTCCTCGGTGGTGTGGGCGTCCGCGACCAGCGTGACGTCGTAGCCTCGGGTTATCCCGCCGTGGAGGGTCGAGCGAATGCACTCGTCCGTCTGCGCGCCGGCCAGGAAGAAGCGGCCGATGCCGCGGTCTGCCAGCACGGACTCCAGGTCCGTAGCCTCGAAGGCGTCGCTGTACTCCTTGGGCACGATCGGCTCCGCATGACGCCGCGCGAGCTCCGGCACGTACTGCCAGGCGGCGCTGCCCCGCGGGAGCTCCTCGCCGCTGTGCTGCACCCAGATGACATCCACGCCGGCGTCGCGTGCCCTCTTCACCAGGGCGGCGATGGTCGCGACGACGTCGTCGCGGCGGTAGGCCCCCGCGACGACKCCGAGCTGCATGTCCACCACGACCAGTGCCGTGTTGGGTCGGTTGACGAGCGTGGTCACGATGCCTCCCGGATCCTGGGTCTTCCTGCCTGCCCACTCTAATCCCCGCGTTGCTTAGTCGACCTGGGGGAAGCCGAGGTCGATCACCGAGGTGGAGGGGTCCGGCCAGMGGGTGGTGACAACCTTGCCGCGGGTGTAGAAGCGGATGCTTTCCGGGCCGTACATGTGGGTGTCGCCGAAGAGCGAGTTCTTCCAGCCGCCGAAGGAGAACGTGCCCACCGGCACCGGAATGGGGACGTTGACGCCCACCATGCCGGCCTCGACGTCGAACTCGAACTGGCGGGCGGCTCCGCCGTCACGGGTGAAAATGGCCACGCCGTTGCCGAACTCGTTGTCGTTGACCAGCTGCACGGCGTCGGCGTAGGTCTCGACCCGGACCACCGAGAGGACGGGGCCGAATATCTCGTCGTCGTAGACCTTCATGCCGGGCTTGACGTGGTCGATCAGGCTGACGCCGATGAAGAAGCCGTTGGAGTCGAACTCCTTCGCCCGGCCGTCCACCACTACGGTGGCGCCTTCGTTGGCCGCGCCGGCAACGTAGGAGGCCACCTTGTCACGGTGCTCGGCCGTGATGAGGGGGCCCATCTGCGACGCCGGGTCCGTACCCGGGCCGATCTTCAGCGTGGCCATCCGGGTGGTGATCGCGTCGACGAGGTCGTCGGCGATGCTGCCGACCGCGACCAAGACGCTGACGGCCATGCACCGCTCCCCCGCGGAGCCGTAGGCGGCGGAGACGGCGGCGTCGGCGGCCATGTTGAGGTCCGCGTCCGGCAGGACCACCATGTGGTTTTTCGCGCCGCCGAGGGCCTGAACACGCTTCCCGTGGTCTGCGGCGCGCTTGTAGATGGACCGGGCGATCGGCGTCGAGCCGACAAAGCTGACAGCCTTCACGGCAGGGTGCTCCAGGAGGACGTCCACGGCCTCCTTGTCGCCGTGCACCACGTTGAGGACGCCCGCGGGCAGGCCGGCCTCGGCAAAGACCTGGGCGATGAAGACGGCAGAGGACGGGTCCTTTTCGCTGGGCTTGAGCAGCACGGTGTTGCCGCACGCCAGGGCGCTGCCGATCATCCACAACGGCACCATCGCCGGGAAGTTGAACGGCGTGATGCAGGCGACGACGCCGACCGGCTGGCGGACCGAATGGACATCGACGCCGCCGGCCACCTGCTCGGAGCGCTCCCCCTTGAGCATGTGGGACAAACCGGTGGCGAACTCGATGTTCTCCAGGCCACGGGTGATCTCGCCCTCGGCGTCKGAGAGGACCTTGCCGTGTTCGCTGGTCAAAAGGGCCGCCAGTTCGGGCCGACGCTGCAGGAGCAGTTCGCGGACCTTGAAGAAGATGGTGGTGCGCTTGGTCAGGCTCGTGGCGCGCCAGCCCGGCAGTGCTGCGCGCGCCGCCTCGATGG
>NZ_JBFTHK010000300.1:0-2835 GCF_056394205.1 Arthrobacter sp. 10T413_2
CTGCGGGTCTGACCGAAGCCACGGTGCTGCTCAAAGGCGCCACGACCCTCGTGGCCTCCCCCTTTCAGGACTTCTTCAGCCAAGCGGAAGCCACCCCGTGGATGGCCACGGCCGGCAGCGGGGACGTTCTGGMGGGAATTATCGGCGGGCTGCTGGCCCAGGTGGGTGCCGACGTCGGGCGCTTCGGTGACTATGGCATCGATCCTGACGCGAGATGGGYGGCGATCGCGGCGATGGCAGCCAGCATCCACGGCCGCGCCGGTGTCCGGGCCTCAGGTGGGGGACCGGTGACGGCCAGCGGCATTGCCGATGCGGCCCGGGAGGTGATGCGGGAGCTGTAACAATCGGGCGCGTTCAGTGCGCCCGGACAAATACTAATCCTACTTACAAGTAGTCTGTCTAGAGAATATTMGTCACGCACGAGGAGTACACATGGAAGTCTGGCCCGGAACGGCTTACCCGCTGGGAGCCACTTTTGACGGCACTGGCACCAACTTTGCCCTGTTCAGCGAGCGCGCCGAGCGCGTGGAACTGTGCCTCCTGGCTGACGACCTGAGCGAAACCCGGATCGAACTGACCGAGGTGGACGGCTATGTGTGGCACTGCTATCTGCCGCAGGTCCAGCCCGGACAGAAGTACGGTTACCGGGTGTACGGGGAATACGATCCTGACAAAGGCAACCGGTTCAACTCCAGCAAGCTGCTAATGGACCCGTACGCCAAGGCCATCCAGGGCCAGATCGACTGGGACCCGGCGCTCTTTTCCTACAACTTCGGGGACCCCATGTCCCGCAATGACACCGATTCGGCGCCGCACACCATGCACGGTGTCGTCATCAACCCGTTCTTCGACTGGGACGGCGACCGCCAGCTGCGCATCCCGTACCACGAATCGGTCATCTACGAAGCCCACGTCAAGGGCCTGACCGAGCTGCATCCGGAGGTCCCKGAGGAGCAGCGCGGCACCTATGCCGGTGTGTCCCATCCCGCCGTGATCGAGCACCTCAAGAAGCTCGGGATCACCGCGGTCGAGCTCATGCCCGTGCACCAGTTCGTCAATGACGGCACCCTCGTKGAGAAGGGCCTCACCAACTACTGGGGCTACAACACCATTGGTTTCTTCGCCCCGCAGAACACCTACAGCTCCTCCGGCGACGTCGGACATCAGGTCCAGGAGTTCAAGGCGATGGTCCGGGACCTGCACAAGGCCGGCATCGAAGTGATCCTGGATGTGGTCTACAACCACACGGCAGAAGGCAACCACCTMGGCCCCACGCTGTCCTTCAAGGGCATCKACAACGCCGCCTACTACCGGCTGGTGGACGGCGACCTGAAGCACTACATGGACTACACCGGCACCGGAAACTCGCTCAACGTCCGGCACCCGCACTCCCTGCAGCTGCTCATGGACTCCCTGCGCTACTGGGTCACGGAAATGCACGTGGACGGGTTCCGCTTCGACCTCGCGTCCACCCTGGCCCGCGAGTTCTACGACGTCGACAAGCTCTCCACCTTCTTCGAACTGATCCAGCASGATCCGATCGTTTCCCAGGTCAAACTCATCGCCGAACCGTGGGACGTGGGCCCCGGTGGCTACCAGGTGGGCAACTTCCCKCCRCAGTGGACCGAATGGAACGGCAAATACCGCGACACCGTCCGTGACTTCTGGCGCGGGGAACCGGCCACGCTCGGCGAGTTCGCCTCGCGGCTGACCGGTTCGGCCGACCTCTACGAGAGTTCTGCCCGGCGCCCGGTGGCTTCCATCAACTTCGTCACCGCCCACGACGGGTTCACAATGCGCKACCTCGTGTCCTACAACGAGAAGCGCAACGACGCCAACGGTGAAGGCAACAACGACGGCGAATCGCACAACCGCTCCTGGAACTGCGGCGCGGAAGGCGAGACCGAGGACGACGCCGTACTGACCTTGCGCGCCCGCCAGCAGCGGAACTTCATTGCGACCCTCCTGCTGTCMCAGGGCGTTCCGATGATCCTGCACGGTGACGAGCTGGGCCGCACCCAGCAGGGCAACAACAACACCTACTGCCAGGACTCGGAACTGAGCTGGGTGCACTGGGATGACATGGACCAGCCGCTGGTGGAGTTCACCGCCGTGGTCAACAAGATCCGCCGCGACCACCCCATCTTCCGGCGCAGCCGCTTCTTCGACGGCCGCCCCGTCCGCCGCGGCGAGGGCGAGAAGCTCCCGGATATCGTCTGGCTCAACACCGACGGCAAGGAAATGCTGCCGGAGGACTGGGACAGCGGCTTCGGCCGGACCATCGGCGTGTTCTACAACGGCCACGGCATCCAGGAACAGGACTCCCGCGGACGCCGGATCACTGACGATAGCTTCCTGCTGGCGTTCAACGCCCATGACGACCACGTTGACTTCCTGCTCCCGGCCGAGGAGTACTCGCCGTTCTGGGACGTCGTCGTGGACACCGCCGACCAGGCCGACACCGACCAGCCGCTCAAGGCCGGGTCCGTTCTGAAGCTGGCRGCGAAGTCCCTTGTGGTCCTGCGCGCCTACTCGGGCCCGGAAGTTGAGGTGGACTACTCCGCCGCGGCATCCCTGGCCGCCCGGGCCGAGGCCCCCGCGGAATCGGCTCCGGCGGCACCCGCTGCAACCCAGGTCCCGGCTCCGGAGGTTCCCGCGGCGCCGGTCGAGGAGGTCGCTCCKGCGATCGAGCCGGAGCGCGCGCCCGAGCCCKAGATTCCGGAAGCCGCGCCCGCGCCCGAGGCCGCGCCTTCGATCGAGCCGGAAGCCGTGCCCGAGCCGGAGGCCTCGCAGGCAGACCCAACGCCTGAGCCGGACCCGGCTCCGGAGCAGGAT
>NZ_JBFTHK010000301.1:0-2792 GCF_056394205.1 Arthrobacter sp. 10T413_2
CTGATGTTCCTGGAACAGTATTGGGGCGGTCCGACGACCTACGGCGAGGAGCGCGGGCACCCCCGTCTGCGGATGCGCCACATGCCCTTCCGCGTGACGCCGGAGGCCAAGGAACGCTGGCTCCACCACATGCGCACCGCGGTGGATGCCCTTCAGCTTCCGCCACTGTACGAGGGAACGCTGTGGGACTACATGGAGCGGGCAGCCCTCTCCATGGTCAACAKCCCGTCGGAGGCCTAAGCGCCGTCGCGTCCGGACGCGGGATCAGCGCGGCCCGGGCCCCGCGGCCAGCGCGGCGCGCCCGTTGCCGGCGCCGTGCACGAGGAACGCGATGAGCACGAACGCGGCGAGCACCTGCGCCGTCGTGGTCAGGGCGGCGGGCCACCCGCCGTCGAGCGTCGGGTCGAGGAAGTCGTAGACGTACCAGCCGTCGATGCCGCCGCGCACCCACGAGAAGACCAGGAAGGCGGCCGGGTAACTGAGCCACACGAGCGGCCGCCACCATCTGCCGCGCAGTGTCTTCGTGACGAGGATCCAGTCGAGCACGACGAACAACGGAGCCACGCGATGGTGTGCCAGCTGGGGCCAGTACATGTCCCAGCTCCACCACGGTTCACCCGGCGGGGCGACGAGCACCGCGTAGATGATGCCCGTCATCACCAGATAGAAAACTAGTGCGCCGAAAAGGTGGTCCCACCACTCCGGAAGCCGCGTCCGCGGCCTGGCGGCGGAAGCGATGAGCACCAGCCCGAGGACGAGGTTCGACTGGACTGTGAATTCCGAATAGAGCTGGAAGACATCGACGTCGTTGCCGGGCAGAGTGGCGTCGTACGTCCTCCGCGCGACGGCGACGAGTACGAAGATGCCCACCGCGGCTCGGGGCAGGCGGATCCACCTCCGGTCCGGATGCAGCGCATCATTGAAGCCAAAGTGTCGCCCGATCGGGGGATCCAGCACCGATACATCGCTCATGCGCCCAGTATGGCAGGCCGGTCAACGCGGGGACGGGCAACGACGGCGATCCGGGATTCCGCCGCCAACTAGCAGAGTCCTAAAGTCCGGAACCCGTCCGGACCAGCACGTGGCCGCGGGTGCCGCTGAGCCGGAACCAGCGCCCGGCCCGGAAGAGCCGCTGGTCGCCGTCGGCGAGGAAGCCCAGGGTGAGCGCGGCGAACGCGGCACCGGCCGGGAGGCCGCCGGCGTCGGGCAGTTCACGGCCCCAGACCGTTGCCCGGGCGTTGTTGACGATCAGCGCGCSGGGCTTGTMGGGGATGATCGCGGCGATCTCCCGGATGCCGGCCTCGGCGGCGTCCCGCAGGGCGGTGTCCCGGAGGGTGCCGAGCGGTTCCCAGCCGGCACGCGGCGCCCCGATCCCGGCCCACGACTCGCTGACGGTCATCGGCGGCACGGGAAGTTCGACGTCGGTCTCCCCCGCCCGTGCCAAACGGTCCAGCACGGCCGACAGCGGCACGGTCACGTCAGTGTCCGCCGGCTGTGCCAGCGCCATGGTCCGCAGGCCGAGGATGGTGGGCGTGGATTCGCCAAGGAGACGGKGCCGCAGGACGCAGACGTAGGCGGCCAGGACCGGGCCCGCGGCTTGGAGGCGGATGGCGCCGTCGTCGATGGACCTGGCGCGCGTCGCGAAGGTGCGAAGGTCGGCGAGGTCGCGGGGATCGGTGAATTGCAGGGGCTGGGTTAGGACATCAGACACACTACCGACTCTACCGGCTGCGCTTCTTTGGAGCGGCGCGGGCGTCCGTCTAGAGTCAGAGCATGACTGAAGCCGAAGCCGGACTGCGGGGACTTCCCACGCAGGACCCCACCTCCTCGCTCATCGAACTCCTCAACCTCGGCGAGCTTGAGGGCGCACGGACCGACGAGGACATCTTCATGGGTCCCTCCCAGCGGCAGCCGCGGCAGCGCGTCTTCGGTGGCCAGGTGCTGGCGCAGTCCCTCATTGCCGGCAGCCGCACTGTCGATCCGGACCGCAGCGTGCACTCGATGCACGGCTATTTCCTCCGTCCGGGCGACGCCAACCAKCCGATCACCTTTGGGGTGCAGCGCCTGCGCGACGGCCGGTCCTTCTCGGCCCGCCGGGTCCACGCCTATCAGGAGGGCATGCCGATCCTGTCGATGATCGCGTCCTTCCAGGCCGAGGACGAAGGCATCGAGCACCAGTCCGAGATGCCGGCCGGCATCCCGGACCCCGAATCGCTGCCCAGCACCGCCGACGTGCTGGGGAAGTTCGACCACCCCGTGGCCCGGCACTGGGCCTATGAGCGGCCCTTCGATATCCGCCACGTCGACCCGGCCCTGTACGTTTCGGCCAACGGGCCCAAGGAAGCACGCAACGCCGTCTGGATGAAGACCTTCGGCCCGATGCCCGACGACGCCGGCCTGCACCGGGCCGCCCTGGCCTACGCGAGTGACTACACCCTGCTGGAGTCGGTCCTCCGCCGGCACGGGATGAGCTGGATTACGCCCGGGATGTCCGTGGCGAGCCTGGACCACGCCATGTGGTGGCACCGGCCGGTCCGGGTGGACGAATGGCTCTTGTATGTCCAGGAGTCCCCCAGCGCCCAGGGTGCGCGGGGCCTGGCCACCGGCAGGATCTTCAGCCGCGACGGCCGGCACGTGGCAACGGTGGCGCAGGAAGGCATGATCCGCGTCCCGAGACCCTAAGACAACACGACACGGCTTAACGCAGAAGGCGGGCTCCCCCCGGGGGAGCCCGCCTTCTGCGTTGCGGTGCTTAGTCGCGGGTGAGGCGGCGGTGCGTCACACGGTGCGGC
>NZ_JBFTHK010000302.1:0-2689 GCF_056394205.1 Arthrobacter sp. 10T413_2
CAAACACCGTGACGGTGTCGGTGTCGAGCTCGAAGTCGATGGTGACCTTGGCGATCGGCAGCGGGTGGCAGAGCGGGATGAGATCCGGGGTCTTTTTCGCCGCCATGATCCCGGCGACGCGGGCTACKGCCAGGGCGTCCCCCTTCGGGAGCTCGCCGCCGCCGAGAAGTGCGAGCACCTCCGCCGTGCTGCGGACGGTCGCGGTGGCCGTGGCCTCCCGGGTGGACTCTGCCTTGTTGGACACATCCACCATCTGGGCCGTGCCGTCGTGGCGGAGGTGGGTCAAACGGGTGTTGTACGCTGCGCTATTTTCCGCTGTGCTGTTTTCCGCTGGCGCGGGAGTTGCTTCAGCGTTCTCTGCTTCATTCACAGAATCCATACTTCCACTTCATCKCCCGCGGCGAGAGCCGATGTGCCCTCGGGAACGTGGACCAGTGCGTTGGAACGGGCCAGGGCGTGCACCAGGTGTGAGCCGGCACCGCCCTCCAGCCGGACCGTGCCGTCCGGAGCCAGCGTGCCGCGCCGGACCTGGTGCTTGCCCGGCGGCGACGTCAGCGCCTCGGCCAGCCGGGCCCGGACGGCGGGCCGCGTCGCGGGAGCGCCGAAGAGTTCGGTGAGGACGGGACGCAGGAACATTTMAAATGACACGAGGCAGCTCACCGGGTTACCGGGGAACCCCAGCACGGGGACGCCCTCGAAGCTGCCGATCCCCTGCGGTCCGCCGGGCTGCATGGCCACTGCGGTGAACTCGACGTCATGTCCGGCCATGGCCTGGCGGACCACTTCGTAGGCGCCCTTGCTGACACCACCGGTCGTGACGATCAGGTCCACGTCCGGGGCGTGCCGGCGCAGCAGCAGGGCGAGMTCATCCGGCCGGTCCGTGGAAATGCCCGCCCGGGTGACCTCGAGGCCGGCCTGGCGCATGGAGGCTTCGAGCAGCGTGCCGTTGGAGTCGAAGATCTTGCCAGGTCCGAGCGGGTTGCCCGGTTCCACGACTTCGTCGCCGGTGGTGACCAGCAGGACACGCAGCGAGGGACGGACGGGCACCTCCGTAAAGCCCATGGCCGCGAGGAGTCCCAGCTGGCCGGGGCCAAGGAATGTCCCGGCKCCGAGGGCGGGCTCGCCGGAGCGGATGTCACTGCCGACGTCGCGCACAAACGTTCCGGCAGCCGTGGCCGGCAGGCGGACGGTGGTGGCCTCGCCGGGCGCGGGGAACGAATCGGGGACCGCCTGTTCAATGGGCACGACGGCGTCGGCTCCCGCCGGCATCATGGCTCCGGTCATGATCGGCGCGGCGGTGCCGGCGGCCAGTTCMGCCGGTGCGGCGCCGGCCGGAACGGGCGCGACGACGCGCAGTTCCGTGCCGCCGTCGGGTACGTCGCCGCTGCGGATCGCGAAGCCGTCCATCTGCGAGTTGGCAAACGGGGGAAGATCCAGCGGTGCCAGGATGTCGACAGCGAGTMCCCGGCCCAAGGCTTCGAGCAGCGGGAGCCGTTCCACCCGGTCATCGGTGCGCAGCGGCGCGAGCAGGGCGCGGACCTTTTCCCGGTGCGCTTCCACGCTGACGTGCCTTGTCTCGGTGCGGTGCATGCGTGTCCTGACCTTTGCTCAGCTCACTAGGATTTCACGTCCACTCTAACCGTGTGAAAGCCGGTGGCCCCGCTCGGCGCGACGGGGGCGGACTCCTCCACTTGCGGGACGCCGGCGAGGTCCGTGGCCCGGACCTGGACCTCGTACCGGCCCGGAGTCAGCGGAAGCGCCAGCTTCCACTGGTACCACGTATCCTTCGAAATGCCCGGGGCGAGCTCGGCCTGTTTCCAGTCGCCGCGGTTGACCCGCAACTCCACCTTGCCGATGCCCGTGTGCTGGTCCCACGCGACCCCGCCGAACACCACGGTCCCGGCCGTCACGCTGCGCCCGTCCTGCGGCACGTCAATGCGGGACGAGGTCTTGATGGGCCCGCGCTCGCTCCAGCCGCGGGGCGTCCAGTAGGCGACGTCGTCCGCGTAGCGGGTCACTTTCAGTTCCGTGACCCACTTGGTGGCCGAGACGTAGCCGTACAGCCCGGGCACGATCATCCGGACCGGGAAGCCGTGCTCCAGCGGGAGCGGTTCGCCGTTCATTCCCACCGCCAGCAACGCGTCGCGGMTGTCTGTGAGGGCCTCCAGCGGCGTCCCGGCCGTCCAGCCGTCCGTACTGCGGGAGAGCACCATGTCCGCTCCTGGCTTGGGTCCGGCCATGGCKAGCAGTTCGCGGACCGGCCAGCCGAGCCACTTGGCGTTGCCGATCAGGTCTCCGCCCACTTCGTTGGAGACGCAGGCGATGGTCACGTGGCGTTCTGTCAGGGGTTTGGCCAGGAGGGTGGCGAAGTCGAGTTCGATCTCGCGTTCCACCAGGCCGGTGACCTTCAGCGTCCATTGCGCCGGGTCCACCAGCGGCACGCGCAGGGCGGTGTCGATCCGGTAGAAGTCMTTGTTGGGGGTCACGAGCGGTCCGAGGCCGTCCAGCCGGATCTCGGCGCCCGCGGGGATGGGCGGCGCCGGTGAGGCGGCCGCCGGGAGGGCCAGCTTGCTGCGCACGTCACTGACGACGGCGGCGGCTCCCCTGAGGGTGGACGCGAGCACACCCGCGACGGCGGCAACCGCGGCGGTTCCGCCGAGGGCCAGCAGGAAGCGGCGCCGGCCAGGTC
>NZ_JBFTHK010000303.1:0-2650 GCF_056394205.1 Arthrobacter sp. 10T413_2
TAACGCATGTCTGAATAACGCATGTCTGAAACCACCACCAACACCGCGGTAGCCACTGCATCGCGCAGTGACCTGCGCAACGTCGCGATCGTGGCCCACGTTGACCACGGCAAGACCACTCTGGTCGACGCCATGCTCAAGCAGACCAACTCCTTTGCCGAGCACAACCACCTCGAGGACCGTGTCATGGACTCCGGTGACCTCGAGCGTGAAAAGGGCATCACCATCCTGGCCAAGAACACCACGGTGGCCTACAACGGACCGTCCTCCCAGGGCGAGACCATCACCATCAACGTCATCGACACCCCCGGCCACGCCGACTTCGGTGGCGAGGTTGAGCGCGGTCTGTCCATGGTCGACGGCGTCGTCCTCCTCGTCGACGCATCTGAGGGCCCGCTGCCCCAGACCCGCTTCGTGCTGCGCAAGGCACTGGCCGCGCACCTTCCGGTGATCCTCCTCGTCAACAAGACCGACCGCCCCGACGCGCGGATCGAAGAAGTTGTCCACGAGTCCATGGACCTGCTCCTGGGCCTGGCCTCTGACCTCGCRGACGAAGTTCCGGACCTGGACCTGGACAAGATCCTCAACGTTCCGGTCGTTTACGCAGCCGCCAAGGTCGGCCGCGCTTCCCTCGAGCAGCCCGCCGACGGCACCGCCCCGGAGAACGAGGACCTCGAGCCGCTCTTCAAGGCCATCATCGAGCACATCCCGGCTCCGACCTACAACCCGGACGGTGTCTTGCAGGCGCACGTCACCAACCTGGACGCCTCGCCGTTCCTCGGCCGCCTCGCGCTGCTGCGCATCTACAACGGCACCCTGCGCAAGGGCCAGACCGTTGCCTGGGCCCGTGCCAACGGTGAGCTGAAGAGCGTCAAGATCACCGAACTGCTGGCCACCAAGGCACTGGACCGTGTTCCGGCCGAATCCGCCGGCCCCGGCGAGATCGTCGCCGTCGCCGGTATCGAAGACATCACCATCGGTGAGACCCTGACCGACGTCGATAACCCGCAGCCGCTGCCGCTGATCACTGTTGACGACCCGGCCATCTCGATGACCATCGGTATCAACACCTCCCCGCTGGYCGGCAAGGTCAAGGGCGCCAAGGTCACGGCCCGCCAGGTCAAGGACCGCCTGGACAAGGAACTGATCGGTAACGTCTMCATCAAGGTGCTCCCCACCGAGCGTCCTGACGCCTGGGAAGTCCAGGGCCGCGGCGAGCTCGCGCTGGCCATCCTGGTCGAGCAGATGCGTCGCGAAGGCTTCGAACTGACCGTGGGCAAGCCCCAGGTTGTGACCAAGACGGTCGACGGCAAGATTCACGAGCCGATGGAGCACATGACCATCGACGTGCCGGAAGAGTACCTCGGCGCCGTCACCCAGCTCATGGCAGCCCGCAAGGGCCGCATGACCAACATGGCCAACCACKGCACCGGCTGGTGCCGCATGGAGTTCATCGTTCCGGCGCGTGGCCTGATCGGCTTCCGCACCAAGTTCCTCACGGACACCCGCGGCGCCGGCATCGCGGCCTCCATCTCCGAAGGMTACGAGCCGTGGGCCGGCCCGATCGAGTACCGTACCAACGGTTCGATGATCGCCGACCGCGCCGGTGTTGTGACCCCGTTMGCGATGATCAACCTGCAGGAGCGCGGCTCCTTMTTCGTCAAGCCCACCTCCGAAGTTTACGAAGGCATGATCGTTGGCGAGAACTCCCGCGCCGACGACATGGACGTCAACATCACGAAGGAAAAGAAGCTCACCAACATGCGTGCAGCTTCCTCGGACACCTTCGAGAACCTGACGCCGCCGCGCGACCTGACCCTCGAAGAGTCCCTCGAATTCGCCCGCGAGGACGAGTGCGTGGAGGTTACCCCGGATTCCATCCGCATCCGCAAGGTCATCCTGGACACCAACGAGCGTGCCAAGGCCAACCGCGCCCGCGCCAAGGTCTGATCCCGGTCTCCGKGCTTCGGCTGACACGTGACTAAGAGAGCTGCCGGTATGGCAGGCGGCATTGCCGCCGCCKTGCCGGCAGCTCTTTTTGTTGCCCTGGCCGGCACCGCCCTGCACCGGCACGATCTGTTTCTGGGCGGCGTGCAGGTTCCGTGGGGCGCGGCCGCGGCCCTGCTCACGCTGGGCTCGGCCGAGCTCTGGCTCGGGGCCGCGTTCCGTTCCGTCATTCCGATAGCGGTCTGCGGACTGCTCTGCTACGCACTGACCGGCTGGTGGTCCACCCTGGAAACGGGCAAGCGCCTGGTCATCGGCGATACCGCGGGCAACATCTGGGTTTTCGGCATCGCCGGCATCACCGTGGCCATGCTCGCCTGGTGCCGGCGCTACCGGCTGCCCGCTGGTTGAGCGCGCCCCGCCTTGCTCCCTCCTCCGGCTCCCTGCACCCGCTCCTTACCCCGGCTCCCTCCACGGGACATGCTCATTTTTCGTTCGCTCGAGTGGGCACAACGGCATCATGTCCAGCGCAAGGCTGGTCCGCGGGACATGCTCAGTCCTCACCGGTGGACATGCCCTGTGCTACCTCCGGTGCACGGACATGCTGAGTCCTCACCGGTGGACACGTCCTGTGCTACCTCCGGTGCACGGACATGCTGAGTCCTCACCGGTGGACACGTCCTGTGCTACCTCCGGTGCACGGACA
>NZ_JBFTHK010000304.1:0-2635 GCF_056394205.1 Arthrobacter sp. 10T413_2
GTTTGCCACCGTCAAGACCAGCGGCGTTACCGGGGTCGAGATGGAGGCGCTGACCGCGGCGTCGGTTGCGGCACTGTGCGTTTACGACATGATCAAGGCCGTGGACAAGCACGCGGTCCTGACCGATATCAAAGTGCTCGCCAAAAGCGGCGGCAAGAGCGGGGATTGGACCCTATGAACATGCCCGAACCGCACCGCCACGGCGAAGCCACCGGCCGGAAGGCCGGCGTCGTGATCGCCTCMACCCGCGCGGCCGCCGGAGTCTACGAGGACCTCACCGGTCCCGTCATCGTCKACTGGCTCACCGAACACGGCTTTGAGCCGTTCCCGGCCCTGGTGGTTCCGGACGGGGCACCGGTGGGAGCCGCGCTGCGTGCCCTGCTGAGCCAGCAGCCGGCCGTCATCATTACCAGCGGCGGCACGGGCCTCAGCCCCACCGACGCGACCCCCGAGGAGACCCTGCCCCTGCTGGACCGGGAAATCCCGGGCATCATGGAAGGCATCCGCAGCGCCGGGACAGCCAAAACGCCCATGGCCATGCTCAGCCGTGGCCACGCGGGCGCGGCCGGCCAGACCTTCATCGTGAACCTGCCCGGATCACCGAAGGGCGTCATGGATGGCCTGAGCGTGCTCGATCCCATCCTTGGACATCTTTGCGACCAGCTGGAAGGCAGTCATGGGCACTGAAACAGGATTTGAAGTCGTGCACGCCGTCCTGAGCGCCGAACCTATCTCGGTGGACCAGGCCATTGCGGCCGTCKAATCGGACACCGCCGGCGCGGTGGTCAGCTTCAGCGGCGTCGTCCGGAACCACGACGGCGGCAAGCAGGTTTCGCGACTCAGCTACAGCGCCCACCCGACGGCGCACCAGGTGATGGCCGACGTCGTCGCCCGGCTCGCGGCGGAA
This sequence comes from Arthrobacter sp. 10T413_2, assembly GCF_056394205.1. NCBI lineage: Bacteria > Bacillati > Actinomycetota > Actinomycetes > Micrococcales > Micrococcaceae > Arthrobacter > Arthrobacter sp. 10T413_2. The sequence goes on from NZ_JBFTHK010000304.1 coordinate 908, forward strand.
CACTCGGTCCCGGCCGGCGGCCCGGCATCGGACGGATCTCCGGATGACGGCGGCGCTGAACAGCGTCAGCAGCCGGTGCGGATCTGGGCGGCCCACAGGATCGGCATGCTCGAGATCGGCGACCCTGCCCTGGTCTGCGCCGTTTCCGCAGCGCATCGCGGCCAGGCCTTCGAGGTGTGCGCCGAACTCGTGGACCGGATCAAGGCCCAGGTGCCGATCTGGAAAGAGCAGTTTTTCGCCGATGGCACCGTCGAATGGGTCGGGGCCGGCGAATAGGCGCACGGCCGGGGAATAGGCGTACGGCCCGTGTAACCGAAGGCCGCCGGTTCCAGAGGGCAACGGCCCCGGCGGTAGGGTTKATGGCATGACCGAACAACTTTCCGTCGCCGTGCTGGGCGCCAACGGGCGCATGGGCGCCGAGGCCGTGAAGGCCATCGACGCCGCCGCGGACCTGACGCTCGTCGCGGCCCTTGGCCGCAACGATTCCMTCGAATCGCTCGTCAGCTCAGGCGCGCAGATCGTGGTGGACCTGACCGTCCCCGAAAGCACCGAAGCGAACGTCCGCTTCGCCGTCGAACACGGCATGCACGCCGTCGTCGGCACTACGGGCTGGGATGCCGGCCGGCTTGCCCGTCTGGAGGAGCTCCTCGCCGACCGGCCCGGAGTCGGCGTCCTCATCGCCCCCAACTTCGCCCTCGGCTCGGTCCTGGCTTCCGCCTTCGCCGCCAAGGCGTCCAAGTACTTCGAGTCCGTCGAAATCATTGAACTGCACCACCCTGACAAGGTAGATGCCCCCTCCGGCACGGCTGTGCGCACGGCGCAGCTGATCTCGGCCKAGCGCACCGCCGCCGGCGTGCCTTCCAGCCCGGACGCCACCACCACGGAACTCGAGGGCGCCCGCGGCAGCGACGTGGAGGGCGTCCGGGTCCACAGCGTCCGGCTCAGCGGCCTCGTCGCGCATCAAGAAGTCCTGCTGGGCGGCCCGGGGGAGCAGCTGACCATCCGCCACGACTCCTTCGACCGCGCCTCCTTCATGCCCGGCGTGCTGCTGGGGATCCGCAACGTCGCCGCACACCCCGGCCTCACCGTGGGGCTCGACGGCTACCTGGACCTGGGGCTCTGAGCCCGATGGCCGCAGCCCTGAGCGCCTTGAAAGCGAACCGCACCAAGATCTGGGTGGGGGCCGTCACCCTGCTGCTCGTCTTCTACCTGGTGGTGTCATTCGAGCGCTCCCTGCTCCTGATGTCGGACCAAAACCTCGTGGCGAAGGCGATCGGTGTGGCCTACCTCGTGCTGCCGGTCATCGGAGCGTGGGCCCTGGTCCGGGAATTGCTGTTCGGTGCCCGCACCGAGCGTTTGGCGAAGATCCTCGAAGCCGAAGGCGGGCTGCCGGAGGACACACTGCCGCGCACGCCTGCAGGCCGGATCATCCGCGAAGCCGCTGACCTCGAATTTGAGAAATACCGCGCCGAGGCCGAGGCTGCGCCCGACGACTGGCGGTCCTGGTTCCGGCTCAGCTGTGCCTACGATGCCGCCGGCGACCGCAAGCGCGCCCGCGCCTCGATGCGCGACGCCGTACGGATGTTCCGTGCCGGAGCACAAAAGCCCTAGCTGACGCTAGGCGTTGCTCCCAAATCGGGGAGGAACTGGATAGGATCGGCCGCTATGGCGCTGCGTCTTGTTCAGGTGAATTTCAAGGCTCGGGATGACTCCGCGATCGGCCGTTTT
>NZ_JBFTHK010000305.1:0-2577 GCF_056394205.1 Arthrobacter sp. 10T413_2
CGGCCGTTTCCTGAGCTTCTGCCGGGCCGCTCTGGCCGGCGGCCTCACCGGCTTCGCCCCCCGCGCCTGGCCGGCCGTTTCCTGAGCTTCTGCCGGGCCGCTCTGGCCGGCGGCCTCACCGGCTTCGCCCCCCGCGCCTGGCCGGCCGGCCTGACCGGCCGCACCGGTTTCGTCCGCCCCGCAGGTCGTGCTTGCCTGACCGGCGGCAGTGCGGTCGGGGGTGGTGCCGAGCCGGGTCAGCAGGTCGCGGTAGTCGATGGTGACCATGATCTGGGGCCGGAGCCCGCCCGCGGCGGGCAGGCCGCCGGTGGCGAGGGCGATTTCGCAGGCACCGACCAGGCCGTCCAGCAGCCGCTGGGGGGGTGTCAGATTGTTTGTGTAGGAGGGCTGTAGTCGCCGATTGATTGGAGAATCATTGTGGCTATGACTGAACCCCGTGAAGTGCTCCCGGAGGAGCTGGCCCGCAGGGCCGCGGCGGCCGGGAGCATGGACGCTTTGAAGGCCTCCGGCGCCTTTGACGAACTGATGGCCCAGATCGATTCCGGGCAGTTGGAACTCGATGGCAAGGACGGCTTTATCCAGCAGCTGATCAAGGCCTCGCTGGAACGCGGGCTGCAGGCCGAGCTGTCCGGGCACCTGGGATATGACAAGGGCGATCCGGTCGGGCGGTTCCTGCCGAACTCCCGCAACGGGTCCTATCCKAAGACCCTCGGGACATCCGCCGGGGACGTGGATCTGGCCGTCCCGCGGGACCGTGACGGGTCCTTCTCCCCGCATCTGGTGCCCAAGGGCGCGCGCCGGACCGGCGGCCTGGATGACATGATCATCAGCCTCTACGCCGGCGGGATGACGGTCCGGGACATCGCCCATCACTTGGAATCCACGCTCGGGACCGAGCTGTCGCAGGAGACCATCTCGAAGATCACCGATGAGGTCCTCGAAGAGGTGCTGGAATGGCAGAAGCGCCCGCTGGATCCGCTCTATCCGATCCTCTATCTGGACGCCATCGTCATCAAGGTCCGTGACRGGCACCAGGTCCAGAACCGTGCCGCGCACATMGCCGTGGGCGTGGACATGGAAGGCATCAAGCACGTCCTGGGCATCTGGGTCGAGGCCGCCGAGGGAGCGAAATTCTGGGCCGGGGTCTGCGCCGAACTGGCCAACCGCGGCGTCAGGGATGTGCTCATCGTGTGCTGCGACGGGCTCACCGGCTTCCCCGAGGCCATCGCCGCGACCTGGCCGTCCGCCATGGTCCAGACCTGCGTGGTGCACCTGATCCGCGCCTCAATGCGCTTCATCGGCTACCAGGACCGCAAGAAGGTCGCCGCGGCCCTGCGGCCCGTTTACACCGCCCCAACGGCCGAAGCCGCCCAGGACGCACTGGATGACTTCGAGGCCTCCGAGCTCGGCCGGAAATACCCGGCAACGGTGCGGACCTGGCGCAACGGCTGGGAGAAGTTCATCCCGTTCCTGGCCTTCCCGCCACCGGTCCGGCGGATCATCTACACGACCAACGCCATCGAGTCGCTGAACTACCAGCTGCGCAAGGTCACCAAGAACCGCGGGCATTTCCCGAACGACCTGGCCGCCGTGAAACTGCTCTGGCTCGCCATCTGCAACATCGAAGACAAACGCGCCAGGGAACGGGCCAAACTGCACGGCAAGACCCGCGAGAACCGCTCCAAGACCGTCGACAAACTCATCGAGGGCACCACCACGCAGGGCTGGAGCGAAGCCCTCGGAATCCTCGTCCTGAACTACCCCGACCGCCTCGGACCCTACCTGAACTGATGACACCCCGCCTCACTTACACAAACAACTTGACAGGCTCGCCGCTGGGCCCGGGACCGATGATCCAGCCGCTCCGCCCCCCGATCCTCCTCGAGCACCGGCTGCCCCGCTCCGGCGGGAGCGTCATCCGGAACGGAATGATGCCCCGGGGCCGGGGTCGGGGCCTGGGCATCCGCAAGAGTCGACACGCCGCTGACCCTGGCATCACAGGCCGACACGCCGGCCCCGGCACCCGTGACCGGCCACTCACCGCCGGCCGCACTGGGAGCCCACCCCACGGCGAAAGTCGTGCCGGCGGGCTCGGCGGCCCAGCCAGCAGAAGCGGGCGTGGCCTCAGCGTCGGTGGCGTCACATGCCCGGCCGTGACCGGCGGCAGTCCCGGCACCGGCGGCCCAGCCAGCAAAGGCCGCAGTGCCACCTCCGGTGGCATCAACCGCCCAGCCGTGACCGTCGGCGGTCCCGGCGCGGGCGGTCCAGCTGTGACCGGCGGCAGTTTCGGCGCTGGCCGCGGGGCCGTCAGAGGCAGGCGTGCCCTCAACGGCGGCCCCGGCAGCGTTCGTGGTCCCGGCAGCGTTTGTGGTGCCGGTGCGGGGGTTGGTGCCGGTGTTCATGACGGTGAGGAGGTACTCGAACTGTTCGGTGGTCGCGAAAATCTCAAGATGGTGCAGGCMGTGGCGCCGGCGCCGGATGAASGCGCCCTGMARCTGGCGCARCAGCTCCTCGGAGGGCTCGGCACCGTCCTGATCCAGCGCGTCCGCCCAGCCCCGGGCCACCCGGGCCAGGAAG
>NZ_JBFTHK010000306.1:0-2574 GCF_056394205.1 Arthrobacter sp. 10T413_2
CTGGCACCCCTCATCCTGGAAGCAACACTCGACCTCGACACCGGTAGCACCGTCTATTTCGCCGACGACTCTGACACAGCTCCGGCCTCCCGGGATGCTGTTCCCGGACGGGCGGTTCCCGGACACGCGGCACATGGCCAGTTGACCTCACAGCCCGATGCCAGACACCTTCAGGAGCTCATTCACGGCTGGGGAGTGGAACACGCCTATGAACTTGGCCTGGACAAAGCCGGAGGGAAAATCGAGATGGTCAGTGCCCGGGTCGTCTACCTGTGGGCCTCCGACGGGCAACCCCGACCGATCGTCGCCATCCAGTTCGCCCAGCGTCGGGACGACCTGGAAGATCAGCGGACCGACGACGCCGGCGCCCAGATCCCGCCAAATCAACGCGCAGCCATTCGCGCCGGCACCACCGTCATCGCCCGCGTGGACGGCCAGGTCGAATTCCTCGTCACCAAACCGCTGCCGCTTTCGGACCGCACAAAACTCGACGACCTGCCTGGGGACATCAAAGGATGCGCACTGGACTTCGACAAGGCCGGCACCGAACGGTTGCGGTCGATCCGCGACTGGATGGGCGAYGTCGAAGACATGGACGCGCTCTCGGCGTGGACCGTCGAACCGGCAACCCTCCGGCTCTCCTTCGCGCGCCTGCACGCCGGCCAGGACGGAGCCTGAGGATGCCAGCGTCCTCCGTCACCGTCCGCATGTACGACGTCGGCTTCGGCGACGCCTTCCTGGTCACCGTCAAACGGGACGATCAGGCCTGGCGGATGCTGGTGGACTGCGGCGTCCATAGCCTGGGCCAGGCGCGGCCACTCCTCGACGTCGTGCGTGCKATCATCTCCGACCTCACCGAGGCGGCCGGACCGGGAGGACCCCCCACTCTCGACGTGGTGGTGGCAACCCACCACCACGCCGACCACATCACCGGATTCGCCTACGACGACTGGGAAAAGGTCCAGGTCGGCGAAGTCTGGGTGTCGTTCGTCGAAGACGATTCCGACGACGACGCCAAGAGACTCAAGAGCGGTCTCGTCCGCGCAGCAACAAGCTTGAACACCTTGATCGGCCGTGCGCCCGCAGCGCTGAACGACGAAGCACGAACCCTGGCTCTCGGGATTGCCGGCACTCTGGCTCTGAATTCGCTGGGCAACGAGGACGCCATGGACCGCCTGCTCGGACGCAACGGCAAGCACTTCCTCAACGTCCCGACGATCCGCTACCTCCCGGACAAGATCGCGCAGCTCAACGTCATCCGCACACCACTTCCAGATGTCACCATTCATGTCCTCGGACCCTCACGTGACCCTGACCAGCTCAAACTCATGAACCCTCCCACGTCTGCCCGCTGGCTTGCCATGCAACAGGCTTTGGACGCCGAACCCGCGAGCGACTCCGCCGGCGGCCAGACGCCTGCTGCGCCCCTTTTCGCGGGGATCTACGGTGTCACGCCCGACGAAGTGAGCCACGACATCGGAATCGAACTTCTCAGCACCTTGGCAACCCTCAACCTCGCGGCCCTCCTCGACGACGCGAGCGAACTTCTGGCAGCGGCCTCCATCCTCGAGCGCTCCGTCAACAACACCAGCATCTACTTCGTTCTCGACGTCGAGGGCACCCGACTCGTGTTCGTGGGCGACTCACAAGAAGGCGCCTGGGACCATGTCCTTCAAGACACGGCGGCCCGCGCCCTCGTGTMAGACCCTGCCTTCTACAAGATCGGCCACCACGGCTCCCACAACGCCACCCCACGCGATTACGTCACCAGCGCCATCGGCAACCAGGGAACCTACGCGATGCTCCCCTACGGGAAAGTCGAGCAGTGGGGCGACATCCCGAACGGGGCACTGCTGGCCGCATTGACMACCATGAACACCCACATCGTCAGGGCTGATGCCCCGGTCGCCGAYGCCCGGGTTCACGTCGGACCCGGAAACCTCTGGAGCGAGATCACTTTCCMCGCGCCGTKAACGAGGCAGACCTCGCCAGACGTCCGGCACGGAGATGTTTTCACAGCACCGTCAAATTCATCAATATTGCCAGCGTCCCGTCGCAGCACCATCAAGATTGTCAGTGCCCCTTCATAGACTTGGAGTATGAAAAGCAGGGTGGCTTGGAGCGGGGACAGCGGGGTGGCGGTGGAGGCCGTTGCCGCGTCTGTTGCTGTGCTGGCTGCCTTGCTCGGGTCCGGCGCGGACCGGTCTGATCTGCCCGCCGCTGACGGGTCTGATCTGCCCGGCGCGGACTGCTCTGATTCGGCCGGCACCGGCCGGGATGCCGGCGGCCAGCGGCATGCCAGTCGGCTGCGGGGTGGTGATCCGTTGCGGGATCTGGCGGACGGGTTGCTGGACGGGTTGGCTGAGGTGTCCCGGTTGGAGGCCCGGACGGCGGCGCTGAAGGTTCAGCTGGCCGCCGACTACGCGCAGGCGGCCAGGTTCCTGGCCCCGCCGGCGGGCTCCGGGCGGGACCGCGCCGTCCAGGAKATGGCCCTGGTCGCCGAGGTGGCCTGTGTCCTGACCGTGAGCGAACGCACCGCCGGGGCGCTCTTGTCCGAGGCCCGGGCACTGACAA
>NZ_JBFTHK010000307.1:0-2529 GCF_056394205.1 Arthrobacter sp. 10T413_2
GAGCAAGGGGACGCTGGAGCAAAGCAACACCTTCTATGCCCAGGGCGGAGTCTCTGCCGTCCTGGCGCCGGGGGACGCCGCCCCCGGGGACTCCGTAGCCGCCCACATCGCCGACACCCTCGCCGCCGGCGCCGGGCTCAACGATGCCGAGGCCGTCCGGGTCCTGTGCACGGAGGCTGTCCGTGACATCGCCGGCCTGGGCCGCTACGGCGTGCATTTTGACGCCCGTCCCGAGGGCGGCCCGGCCCTGGGCCTCGAAGCCGCGCATTCGGCGCCGCGCATCCTCCACGCCGGCGGGGACGCGACGGGCGCCTGCATCGCCCGCGGGCTCGTCGCCGCCGTCCTGGAACGGGCCGTCCAGGGCCGCCTCCGGGTGGAGACCAGCGCGTTCGTCACGGATCTCCTGACCGACGCCGTGCCGGACGGCCAGCCCGGATCGCCCCCACGGCCGGGCAGCACGACGCCGGCCCGGGTTACGGGCGTGGAATATCTGGCCGGTGGCCGGACCCACCGGCTGGCCGCCGACGCCGTCCTCCTCGCCACCGGGGGTGCCGGCCGGCTGTTTGCCCGCACGAGCAACCCCTCCGTCGCMACCGCCGACGGCCTCGCCCTGGCCTGGCGTGCCGGCGCCGCGGTGCGGGACCTCGAGTTCTTCCAGTTCCACCCCACCACCCTTGCCGCCGAGGAGGTTCCGGGCGGGCCGCCGGCCCTGCTCATCTCCGAAGCGGTCCGCGGCGAGGGGGCGGTGCTGCTGGACTCCGCGGGCTACCGCTTCATGCCGGACTACCACCCGGACGCCGAGCTCGCCCCGCGCGACGTCGTCTCCCGAAGCATCGCCCTCCACCTGGCCGCCACGGGCGCCGCCCCGGACAGCCCGGTCTACCTGGACGCGCGCGGGATCGAGTCCGCCCGCGGCACGGGCTTCCTCGCCCGGCGGTTCCCGACCATCACGGCCGCCACCCGCGCCGCCGGGTATGACTGGACGGCCGAGCCGGTACCCGTGTCCCCGGCAGCCCACTACTGGATGGGCGGCGTCTGCACGGATCTGTGGGGCCGCACGTCCGTTCCGGGCCTGTATGCCGCCGGCGAGGCCGCCCGCACGGGCGCCCAGGGGGCCAACCGGCTGGCGAGCAACTCGCTGCTGGAGGGGCTCGTGTTCGGCCGCCGCGCCGTCGAGGACTTCCTGCGCGCCGACCCGTCGCACGACACCACTGCTCCGCGTGCTGTCTCGGCCGCGGGCGGCCTCCCCTTGACGCACGCTTCCGCAGCGCCGTCGCACGACTTCACGTCAGGGGAGGACACTTCAGCGAGCGTGTCCGAAGATTTTGTGAAGTCGGTATCCGCGTACGGGGTTTTCTCGCGCGACGCTCTTCGGCGGTTGATGACGGCGGACKCCGGGGTAATGCGCAGCGGGGAGCAACTGCGGGAGGCGGAGACCGTGCTTGCGGCCTGGGACGCCGTTGTCCATTCTGAGACCGCTCCCGATGCCGGCCTCGATCAGGATGCCCACGAGGACCGGAACCTGCTCCTCGCGGCCCGCTTGCTTGTGGCGGCTGCCCTGAACCGCACGCAGTCCGTCGGAGCCCACTACCGGGCGGACACGGACAACGCCTCAGCCCTCACCCATTCCATGCAAAGGATTTCCTCGTGACCACCACTGCCCACGCAACCGCTGCCCCGGAAACCCTGCCCTCCCGCACCGCGGCGCTCGCCGGGAGCCTGCCCAAGGCCGCCGTCCTGGCCGTCCTCCACACGGCGCTCCAGGAAGACGCCCCGTACGGCGACATCACCTCGCAGACGCTCATCCCCGCACAGGCGCGCGCGACGGCGGTATTGAACGCCCGTGTTCCCGGCGTGCTGAGCGGCGGCGAGGTGTTCGCCGCGGCGATGACGCTGACYGACCCTGACGCCGTCGTCGAACTCCTGGTCAATGACGGCGAGTCCTTTGTCGCCGGAACGGCCCTGGCCCGGGTGACCGGGAACGCCCGCGCCGTGCTGCTGGCCGAACGCGTCGGGCTGAACCTGGTGCAGCGGATGAGCGCTATCGCCACCAGGACCGCCGAGTTCGTGGCTCTCGTGGACGGTACCGGCGCACGAATCACCGACACCCGCAAGACGACGCCGGGGCTCCGGGTTCTGGAACGCTACGCCGTGCGCTGCGGCGGCGGCGCCAACCACCGCTTCAGCCTMTCGGACGCCGTCCTGGCCAAAGACAACCACCTGGCGGTCCTCACCGGGGGCGATCCGGCGAAGCTCACCGAGGTGCTGCGCCGCGCCAAGGCACAGCTCGGCCACACGACTCACTTCGAGGTGGAAGTGGACACCATGGAGCAGATCRAGCCGGTCCTGGCCGCCGGGGTGGACACCATCATGCTGGACAACTTCTCCCTGGCCGAGCTGGCGGCCGGCGTCCGGCTGGTGGACGGCAGGGCCCGCGTCGAAGCCAGCGGMAACGTCAACCTCGCCACCGTGGCGGACATCGCGGCCACCGGGTGGACGTCATCTCGATCGGCGGCCTGACCCACAGCG
>NZ_JBFTHK010000308.1:0-2523 GCF_056394205.1 Arthrobacter sp. 10T413_2
GCTTCAAGGGTGCCAAGCCCTACCACCAGGCGCACGCCCGGGGTGTGAAGCTCATCGGGGCCACGGCGCACTACGTCACGGCAGCCCTGGATGAGGGGCCGATCATCGAGCAGGAAGTCATCCGCGTGGACCACCGGCGCACCCCCGAGCAGTTCGTCCAGATGGGCCGCGACGTCGAGGGCCGCACCCTGGCCCAGGCCGTGCAGTGGCATGCCGAGCACCGCGTCCTGCTCGACGGTAACCGGACGGTTGTCTTTAACTGATTCCGGTCTTTGACTAGAGCCATGGAATCCATCCGGAAGGACCGGCTCGAATCATTCGTGGCCCTGCTGAAGTCAGAGGGGCGGCACGCGGTGCTGGGGCTCGACTGCGGCACGGGCACTGACGGGCTGCACTTTGTGCAGTCCKGCATCCATTTMACCGGCGTCGACCCGTCCGAGGAAAATATCCATGCCGCCCGGGCGCACGGGCTGGAGGCGTCCGTGGCAGGCCCGGAATCGCTGCCGTTCGCCGACGCCGCGTTCTCCTCGGTCTGGGCGGTGGACGCCCTGGCGGGGCTGCCGCCGGACCAGTGGGACGACGTCGTCCGCGAACTCGGGCGGGTGGCCGAACCCGGCGCGCCGATCGCCGTCGTCCTCCCGTCCCCGGCCCCGGCCCCGCGCAGCGAAGGCGACGGAAGCGGCGGGGGCGCAGAAGCCGGAAGCGTCAGCAAAGGTGGCAGCGGCGACGGCGGGTTTACGGTCCTCCGCTCCCCCGCCTGACCCAAACCCCCGATGCGCTATCACTTATGGCTGCTCTGAGCGCTCAGAGCAGCCATAAGTGATAGGGCAACGGGGTGGGCAGGTGTCCTAGGCTGGAGGCATGGCTCCCCTCTACGCATTCGCCGGCACGACCCCGGCCGTCCATGACTCCGCTTTCATCGCGCCCACGGCCTCGGTGATMGGCAACGCCACGCTGGCTGAGAACTMGAGCGCCTTCTACGGCGTATCCGTCCGCGCCGACACCGCCGCCATCACCGTGGGCGCCGGCAGCAACCTGCAGGACAACGTGGTGCTGCACGCCGATCCCGGGTTCCCCTGCACCGTCGGGGCCCGGGTCAGCGTCGGCCACAGCGCCGTGGTGCACGGCTGCACCGTCGAGGACGATTGCCTGATCGGCATGAGCGCCACCATCCTCAACGGGGCCGTGATCGGCACCGGCTCGCTTGTTGCTGCCGGTGCCGTCGTGCTGGAGGGCACGGTCATCCCGCCGCGCTCGMTCGTCGCCGGGGTGCCCGCGAAAGTCCGGCGCGAGCTCAGCGACGAGGAGTTCGCGGGCGTCCAGCGCAATGCCGCGCACTACCAGGAGCTGGCACGGGCGCACCGCGAACTCCACAGCGCCTGAGCCCCGGGCCGCTTTCGAGGGCGAACAGCTTAGTCCAGGGCGATCGGGCCCAGCTCGGGCAGGAGCTCGCCCGGGCCCGGGTTCCCGGCCGGTGTCCGGCCGCCGAGGTGGTTGACCACGCCCCAGACCGCGTTGAGGCCGGTGGTGACGGCACCCTCGGCCCAGCCGGCGGTGAAGGAGACGTCGTCGCCGGCGAGGAAGATCCCGCGCTGTTCGGCGGGCAGCCMGTCCTGCTTGAAGTGGGTGAAGAGCCGCTGCTGGTAGCGGTAGTGCCCCGGCAGGTTGGCCTTGAAAGCGCCCATGAAGTTKGGGTCGGCCTCCCACGAGACCGTGATCGGCTGGCCCACGATGTGGCCGGCGATGTCGACGCCCGGGTAGATCTGCTCCAGCGAGTGCAGCATGAGCTCCGCCCGCTGGTCCGCGTCGAGTGAGAGCCACTTCAGCGCGTCGTCGTTCCATGTGTAGGACAGCAGGATCACGGCGGGCTGGTCCGGGCCGTTGTCCAGCAGGTACGTGGCCCGGTTCAGCCGGTCGGTCAGCGTCATGGACAGGACCTCGCGGCCGGTCTCCGGATMGATGTCCTTCCAGAACGGCCGGTCCACCATGACGAAGGTCTTGGAGGACTGCATGTAGTGCGAGCGTTCGATCGCCGTCCACAGCTCGGCGGGAAACAGGGTTTCGTCCGTGTGGATCCGCGTCGACAGCAGCCAGGACTGGCACGTGGTMACCACCGCCGGGTAGGCGGACTCGCGTCCCCAGCGTTCGCGGATCCGGAAGTCGCCGCTGCCGTCGCGGGCGATGCGCTCCACGGCGCCGCGCGGGGCACCCGCATGCAGCGACGCCAGGGAGGTGCCGTCCGGCCAGTGCGCCATGCCCGACGGCGCGTGCTCCCACAGCGCCTCGGGGAGCYGCTGCGCGCCGCCGKCGATGAGCCGGTGCTGGTCGTCGGCGTCGGTGTAGACGACCCGGAGGATTTCGAGGATGGAGTTGGGGAAGTCGGTGTCCCAGCCGCCGGTGCCGAAGCCCACCTGCCCGAACGCCTCGCGGTGGGCGAAGCCGGCCTGCTTGAAGGAGTCGCTCCCGGCGATGAAACCGTAGAACGTCTGCTCGTCCAGCTCCGGCAGCAGCGCGTTCCACAGT
>NZ_JBFTHK010000309.1:0-2504 GCF_056394205.1 Arthrobacter sp. 10T413_2
GTTCCGCCGCTTCCGACGCCTCTGCCTCCAGCGCACCTGAGGAGTCCGCCGGTTCCGGTCAGGAACCGCCGGCAGCMACTGAGGAAGACCAGAGCGGCGACGGCGGGCCGGACGCTGGTGGCAGCCCGGACGCGGGCGGCAGCCCCAAAGCGTAGCTAGTTGGCCCCGGCCGGGACTTCGGTTCCGTCCGGGGCTTCGTCGTATCCCCCGCCGGGCGCCAGGCCCCGTGACGTCGCGAACGAGACGCCCTCGAGGAATGCCTTGGCACGTTCCGTCTCGGGGTACGCCGTGAGCAGCCGCCAGAAGGCGGCGTCGTGGCCGGCCACCAGCAGGTGGGCGAGTTCGTGGAGCAGCACATAGTCGATCACCCACTGGGGCATGGGCTGAAGTTTGGCCGAGAGCCGGATGGTTCCTTCCGACGGGGTCGCCGAACCCCAGCGCGAGTTCTGGTTGGTGACCCAGCGGACGGAKGACGGCACCRCCCTMCCGCCCAGGTACTTCGCGGAAAGTTCGGCGGCGTGGGCGGCAAGATCGGCATCGCTGCGGGGGCGCCGMCGGCCGGCACCGGCCGCGCCGCGGGCTCCTTGCCGCCGGAGCTTTTCGAGCATCCGGTGGACCCATTCCCGCTCCTGGGCTCTGGTGAACGAGGCGGGGATGGCGACCACCGCGGTGCCGTCTTCCCAGAAGGCGGCAACAGTCCGGCGGCGGCGGGCGGACCGGCGGACGACCACCGGGGCGCCGTCGGCGGTGGTCAGCGGGGTAGTGGTGCCGGCCATCAGTGCCCCGTATTTTMCGCCAGGACCGTCAGGACGGCCTCGCCGTACTTTTCCAGCTTGGACGGGCCCACGCCGGCGAGTTTGGCCAACTGTTCCAGGGATTCGGGGCGGGCCTCGGCGATGGCGGTCAAGGTCGCGTCGGTGAACACGACAAACGCGGGGACGTCGGCTTCCAGGGCCACGTCCTTCCGCCATTGTCTCAGCKCGTCGAACGTCTGTTCCTCGTAGGTGGGCGGGCACTGGTTGCAACGCCCCACCTTGCGTTCCGCGCCGCTGGAGAGCATGCTTCCGCAGACCCGGCACGACGCCGGGACGGCGGCTTTCCGGCGCGGCGCGGCGCCCTTGCCGCGGAGGTGCGAACTGGCCACCRAGTCGGGTCGCAGGCCGTCCAGGAAGCGTGAGGGCTTGCGGTTGGCCCGCCCGCCCGGTGTCCGGGMGGTGGACCAGGACAGCGACAGGTGTTCCCGGGCGCGGGTGATGCCCACGTACAAAAGCCTGCGTTCCTCATCCACCGCTTCCGGAGTGTCCGCGAAGGAGATCGGCATGAGCCCCTCGCTGAGTCCGACCAGGAACACGGCGTCCCATTCCAGGCCCTTGGCGGCGTGCAGCGATGCCAGGGTGACGCCCTGGAYGGTCGGTGCGTGCTGGGCCAGAGACCGTTCCTGGAGCTCGTTGACGAAGTCGGAGAGGCTGAACTGCTCCCCGCGGCTGATGACGAGTTCGTCGGCCAGCGCCACGAGGGCGGCCAGCGATTCCCAGCGTTCCCGGAGGGCGCCGCCGCTGTGGGGCGCCGCGTCGGTGTAGCCAAGGGAGGCCACGATGTMGCGGACCAGCTGCCCGAGCGGCTCGGGCGTGGCGGTTTCGGCAGCGGCCCGGGTGGCGGCCCGGAGCTGCAGGATGGCATCGCGGACTTCTTTCCGGGCGAAGAACCGTTCACCGCCGCGCAGCTGGTAGCCGATTCCTGCCGCGGCCAGCGCCTGCTCGTAGGCTTCGGACTGTCCGTTGGTGCGGAAGAGGACGGCGACCTGGCTGGCCGGTGTGCCGGCGTCGAGCAGTTCGCGGATCCGGGCGGCGACCGTGGCGGCCTCGGCCTCGTCGTCGGAGCACTCCGTAAACTGCGGAACCGGGCCGGCGGGCCGCTGGGCCACGAGCTGCAGCGGCGTCGCCCATGCGGCGTCCGCCACAGGGCCGCCGCTGCGCCGGCCCGCAAGGAGGTCGTTGGCGAGCTTGACCACCTGCGGAGTGGAGCGGTAGTCCCGGATCAGCTTGACGACGTGAGCCTCGGGATACATCGCCTTGAAGCCGAGCAGGTGCTTCGGCGAGGCCCCGGTAAAGGAGTAGATGGTCTGGCTGGCGTCGCCCACGACGCAGAGGTCGTCGCGGCCGCCAAGCCACAGCTCCAGGAGCCGTTGCTGCAGCGGCGAGACGTCCTGGTATTCGTCGACGACGAAGTGCCGGTACTGTTCCCGGACGGTCGCCGCCACCTTGGGGTCCTCCTGAAGAATGCCGACGGTGATCAGCAGCACGTCCTCGAAGTCGATGACGTTGCGGTCGGTCTTGACGTCCTCGTAGKACTGGAAGACCCTCGCCACGGCGGTCAGGTCGAAGCCGCCCGGAGTGCCGCGGCCCTGGGCGTTTTCCAGGTAGTTCGCCGGGGTGAGCATGGAGACCTTGGCCCACTCGATTTCGGAGGCGAGGTCGCGGATGGAGGCGCGGTCCGTGCTGAGC
>NZ_JBFTHK010000310.1:0-2489 GCF_056394205.1 Arthrobacter sp. 10T413_2
CCCCCCCCAGTACTCGGGCGGTCTGGGCATCCTGGCCGGAGACCACCTGAAGGCKGCGTCGGACCTCGGCGTGCCGCTGATCGGCGTCGGCCTCCTGTACCAGGCCGGCTACTTCAAGCAGTCCCTGTCCCGCGACGCGTGGCAGCAGGAAACGTACCCGGTCCTGGACCCGGACGGGCTGCCCCTGACGCTCCTGCGGGAGGCGTCGCCGGACGGCAACGGCAAACCCGTGCAGATCTCCCTTCCCCTCCCCAACGGCCGGCGCCTGCTGGCGCACGTGTGGCGGGCCGACGTCGGGCGTGTTCCGCTGCTGCTGCTGGACTCCAACGTTCCGGGCAATGACGAAGCCGCCCGCGGCATTACCGACCGTCTGTACGGCGGCGGCGGCGACCACCGGCTGCAGCAGGAGCTCCTGCTGGGCATGGGCGGGGTCAAGGCACTGCGCGAGTTCCAGCGCCTCACCGGGGTCCCGGCCCCGGAGGTCTTCCACACCAACGAAGGTCACGCCGGGTTCCTGGGCGTCGAGCGGATCCAGGAGTTGATGTCMGGCCCGGCCCCGCTGAGCTGGGAAGAGGCCCTGGCCGCAGGTCGGGCGTCCACCGTGTTCACCACCCACACGCCGGTCCCGGCCGGGATCGACCGCTTCGAAATCTCCCAGATCCAGCACTTCTTCGAAGCCGGTCTCGCACCGGACGTCCCGGTGGCAAAGATCCTGGATCTTGGCCGCGAGGACTTCACCGACGGCAACCCGTTCGTGTTCAACATGGCCGTCATGGGCCTGCGGCTTGCCCAGCGGGCCAACGGTGTGGCCAAACTGCACGGCGTGGTCTCCCGTGGAATGTTCTCCGCCCTCTGGCCGGGCTTTGACCACTCCGAAGTGCCCATCACCTCCGTCACCAACGGCGTGCATGTCCCCACCTGGGTGGACTCCCGCATCTCGGCGCTGGCGCGGGAAAAGTTCGGCGCCGATGCTGAGGCGCAGGGCCCCTGGGACCTGGCCTACAACGTCACCGACGAGGACCTGTGGGCGTTGCGGCGCGAAATGAGGGTGTCGCTGGTCGAGGACGTCCGGCGCCGKCTCCGGGCCGCCTGGAAGAAGCGCGGCGCGGCCGACGCCGAGCTGGCATGKACGGACTCCGTCCTGGATCCGGACATCCTGACCATCGGTTTTGCCCGCCGCGTGCCCACGTACAAGCGGCTGACCCTCATGCTGCGGGATCCCGAACGGCTCAAGGCTCTCCTGCTGCACAAGACGCATCCCATCCAGCTGGTGATCGCAGGGAAGTCGCACCCGGCCGATGACGCGGGCAAGAAGATGATCCAGGACCTGGTCCGGTTCACCGACKACCCCGCCGTGCGGCACCGGATCGCGTTCCTTCCGAACTACGACATCGCCATGGCGCGGACCCTGTTCCCGGGCTGCGACGTGTGGCTGAACAACCCGCTGCGCCCGCTGGAAGCCTGCGGAACCTCCGGCATGAAGGCGGCCCTGAACGGTTCACTGAACCTCTCGGTCATGGACGGCTGGTGGGACGAGATGTACGACGGCKAKAACGGCTGGGCGATTCCGACCGCCAACAATGACGCCTCGCCGGAAGAACGTGACGACATCGAGGCAGCGGCACTCTACGAACTGCTCGAAACCCAGGTGGCGCCGCGGTTCTACGGGCTGACCGTCTCCGACGGAGCCGGCGCTGCCGGGCCCTMGGAGTCCGGCCCGCAGAAGGTGCCCACCCACTGGGTGTCCATGATCAAGCACACGATGTCCCACCTTGGCCCGGCGGTCTCCGCGGAGCGGATGCTCAAGGACTACGTCAACGTGCTGTACCGCCCGGCCGCGATCGCGGGACGCCACGCCGTGGCGGAGAACTACGCCCAGGCCAAGGCCCTGGCCGGGTGKACCTCCAAGATCCGGGCCGCGTGGCCCCACATCCAGGTGGAACACGTCGACTCTGTGGGGGTCTCCGAGGACCCGCAGATCGGCGATCTCCTCCAGGTCAACGCCTATGTGTCCCTCAGCGAGCTCTCACCGGACGATGTCTACGTCGAGGTGGCCTACGGCCGGGCCGAAGAATCCGACGAACTGGCGGACATCACGGTCGCGGAGCTCAAGGCCGCCGAGGACCTCGGCCGGGGCCGGCACCTCTTCAGCGGCACGCTGGTGATCGACCGTTCCGGGTCCTTCGGTTACACCGTGCGCGTGCTGCCCAAGCATGAGGCGCTGGCGTCCAAGGCGGAGCTCGGCCTGATCGTCAACGCGTAGCGTGCCCAGCGTGCCCTGGCGGGCCGGCGTTCTCAACGCCGGGCCCGCCAGAGGCTGGCGGCCCGGAAGCCGGGCCTAGATGTACTCAGCCAAGACGTTGGTTACACGGTGAAAGGGTGAAGACCTCTTAGGTTGGTGGTTACCACACACACCTAGCGACTAAGAGGTCTTCATGGTCCACCGTAATGCCCGTCTGACTCCTGCCGGTAGAGGCATCCTTGTCCAG
>NZ_JBFTHK010000311.1:0-2424 GCF_056394205.1 Arthrobacter sp. 10T413_2
ACCATTGAGCTACAGCCGCAGTGGGACAGTCCAAAGTGCTGGACTTTTACCCCGGTGAAACAACGAGATTTACATTACCCCAGTCTGGCGGCGAGGTTGAACACGCCACGTCCGCGCGTTGGCGGATAGGCGGCCGGATCGCCGGCCGCCACGTCCCATAACTGTTCGGACACTCTTGGGCGAAAGCCCGTCACAGGACCCCGTGCGGTGACCCGCGCTGTCTATCCTGAAATGGTTAGCTGCAGTTCAGGGGAAGCGGGCTACGCCCATCAGCCGTCCGCCGAGCAAGGATTTCCGTGACATTTGCAGAGTACGACGTCGTTATCCACCGCGATGCCATGAGCGTCTATAACTACCTCATTGACCCTGGCCACCTGCCGCTGTGGCGGGACGGGGTCCGGAGCGTGGAGCTGCTTTCCGGTGCGGCCGGCGCCAAAGGCGCCGTGTACCGGCAGACCATCGCCGGGCCCGGCGGACGCCCTGTGGCCGCGGATTTCGAAATCGTCGAGGCGCGGCCGGGCGCGGAAATCCAGTACCAGGTCATCGCCGGACCGGCCCGGCCGCACGGCGGCTACTACCTCAGCACTGAGGGCCCCGGCACACGCGTCCGCTTCGCCCTTAACTGCGAGCCCAAGGGATTCCTTGCCCGGCTGACCAACCCGTTGCGCCGACGGATGAAGACTGAGGTCGGCCAGCTCGACCGGCTCAAGTCCCTCCTGGAACATATGCCCGCCACGGAATAGACGGGCCGGGGAAGTAACACTCGGCATCCGTACCGGTCCGTGAAGCCGGGCTGCGCGCTGTGCGGTATTTTTGAACCTGTGCTGATCTCTGACCGCGACATTCGAACCGAAATCGACTCCCAGCGGATTGTCCTTGAACCGTTCGACCCGGCGATGGTCCAGCMGTCCTCGGTGGACGTCAGGATCGACAAGTTCTTCCGGCTGTTCGACAACCACAAGTACGCCCACATTGATCCGGCCGAGGAGCAGCCCGAGCTGAMCCGCCTGGTGGAGGTGGAATCCGGTGAGCCGTTCATCCTGCACCCGGGCGAGTTCGTCCTGGGCTCCACCTACGAGACCGTGACGCTKCCGGATGACATTGCGGCCCGGCTCGAGGGCAAGTCCTCGCTCGGCCGGCTCGGTCTCCTGACGCACTCGACGGCGGGATTCATCGACCCCGGGTTCTCCGGCCACGTCACGCTGGAGCTGTCCAACATGGCGACGCTGCCCATCAAGCTGTGGCCCGGCATGAAGATCGGCCAGTTGTGCTTCTTCCGGCTTTCCTCCGCCGCGGAGCACCCCTACGGGTCGGGGGAGTACGGCAACCGCTACCAGGGCCAGCGGGGCCCGACGGCCAGCCGCAGCCACCTGAATTTCCACCGCACCGACATTTAAGGCCGTTTCCGGCGCAGCCTCAGGCTCACGCTTGCCCCGATGTCCGGACAGCCGGGCGCCGGACCGGGCGGCGCAGCAGCCGGACGACGGGTTCCACGAAACGGGCGGCCAGCGGCCCCGCGATCGCCATGATCAGGACATAGGCCGTGGCGAGGGCCGCCAGATCCGGGGGCACCACGCCCGAGGCAACGGCCAGGCCGGCGATGACAATGGAGAACTCGCCGCGCGCGATCAGGGCGGCCCCCGCGCGGAAGCGGCCGGGAATTCCAATGCCGGCCCGTTTGGCCGCCCAGAATCCGGTGATCATCTTGGTGGCTGCCGTCACCAGGGCCAGCAGCAGCGCCCAGCCCAGGACGGGCGGGATGGACCGCGGGTCGGTGTTGAGGCCAAAGACGACAAAGAAGATCGCCGCGAAGAGGTCCCGGAGCGGCTCCAGGATGCGGGTGGCGCTGTGGGCCGTGGCGCCGGAAATCGCGATGCCGAGCATGAATGCGCCTACTGCCGCCGAGACCTGCATGGCGGCCGCGAGCCCCGCCACCAGCAGCGCAGCACCGAGCAGATTGAGCAGGAAGACCTCGGAGTTCTCACTGTGCACGGCTTTGGACACGTGGTGGCCGTGGCGCAGGGCCACCACCAGGACCAGGGTGACGACGGCAAGGGAGATGCCTACGGTCTGCAGGCCCATCAGGAAACTGACTCCGGCCAGTGTGGCGGTCAGGATCGGGAGGTAGACGGCCATGGCGAGGTCCTCGAAGACCAGGATGGCGAGGACCACCGGGGTTTCCCTGTTGCCGATCCGGCCAAGATCGGTGATGACCTTCGCCGCGATCCCGGACGATGAAATGTACGTCACGCCACCCATCACCATGGCTMCCACGAYGCCCCATCCCAGCATGAGGGCGAGCCCTGCGCCGGGCAGGAAATTGAGCAGAAGGTCCAGGACGCCGGCCTGCCAGGACCGCCGCAGCCCGGTGACGAGCTCGGCCGCCGTATATTCCAGGCCCAGCATAAGCAGCAGGAGGATGAC
>NZ_JBFTHK010000312.1:0-2420 GCF_056394205.1 Arthrobacter sp. 10T413_2
GCACAGAAGGAGTATCCAACGATGACCAGTCTGTTCGACATGATGGATGAATGGGGACCGGAAAAGATCGTCACCGTCAGCGACACAAAAACAGGAATGAAGGGCGTGTTGGTCATCGACAACACCGCCCGAGGCATGGGCAAGGGCGGCACCCGGATGCAGCCCGGCGTCACCGTCGAGGAAATTGCCCGCCTGGCCCGGGTCATGACCTGGAAGTGGGCCGGCGTCGACCTTTTCTTCGGCGGCGCCAAAGCCGGCATCCGCGCGGATCCYAACTCACCCCACAAGGAAGCAATCCTTCGCTCCTTTGTCCGGGCCCTKAGCAATGAAGTCCCGTCCGAGTACGTCTTTGGCCTCGACATGGGGCTGACGGAAAACGACGCGGCCATCATCATCGACGAATTGGGCGACCGCGGCGCCGCGGTGGGCACTCCGTACGACCTCGGCGGCGTGCCCTACGACCAGCTGGGCATCACCGGCTACGGCGTCGCCGAAGTCACGGATGAGGCCGCGGCAACCATCGGCCTCCAGGGCCAGCGCGTGGCCATCCAGGGTTTCGGCGCCGTCGGGCACGCCACGGCGGCCCGGCTGCATGAGCTCGGCTACAGCGTTGTGTCGATTTCCACCGCCGAGGGCGCGCTTCACAATCCCGCCGGGCTGGACATTCCCACGCTGCTGGCCATGCGGCCGCGGCTGGGCGATGGACTGGTCAAAGCGTTCCCGGAGCTGGCCATCCCGGCAGGCACCGAGTTGTTCGTCGACGCCGAAATCGCCATCCCTGCCGCCCTGCAGGATGTCCTCCATGAAGGAAACGTCGGCGGCATCTCGGCCAAGCTCGTGGTGGAGGGCGCCAACCTTCCGACTAACGCCGCGGCACAGCAGGCGCTGCGCGCGGCGTCCGTGACGGTCGTGCCCGACTTCGTTGCCAATGCAGGCGGCGTGGTCAGTGCAGCCTTCGCCATGGAGTCCCGGTATTCGCCGTTCCGTCCCGAGACGGACCAGATCTTCACCACGGTCTCCCACAAGCTCCGCGAGAACACGGCCATCGTTCTGGCAGAGGCGGAAAAGCTGGATTCCACCACCCACCATGCCGCCCGCTCACTGGCCCAGAACCGTGTCCGCCGGGCCATGGAGCTGCGCGGCAAGCCCCTGCAGCACTAACCTCCCACCACGCAACGCCGCAGGGACAAGGAAGAGCACCACGCATGAACATTGACCAGATTGTCGAAGAACTCACCGCAGCAATTGCGGGCATCGTCGACAGCAGCACCCGTCGGCGTGCGGAATATTCGACCGACGCCTCGAACTACCGCGTGGTGCCCCAGGTGGTGGTCATGCCCAAGACTGCGGACGACGTCGTCGAGGCGGTCAGGATTGCCCGCCGGCACGGACTCGCCGTCACCGGTCGCGGCGCCGGGACGTCGTGCGCCGGCAACGCGGTGGGGCCAGGACTGGTGCTGGACTTCAGCCGGTTCATGAACCGGATCATCAGCATCGATCCGGAAAACCGGACCGCGGTGGTCCAGCCCKGCGTTGTCCTCAGTGACCTGCAGCGGGCTGCCGCCGTCCACGGGCTGCGGTTCGGGCCTGATCCGTCCACGGCCACGCGGTGCACCATCGGCGGCATGATCGGCAACAACGCGTGCGGCCCGCACGGGCTCTCGTACGGGCGCAYGGCGGACAATGTGCACCGGCTGCGCTGGCTGACCGGCTCGGGACACGTGGTGGAGCTGGGCGCGGGCAAGGATGCCACGGCCCGGATCCCCGGCCTCGATGAGTTCATCACGGCCAACCTGGAGGTCCTCCGGCTGGAATTCGGCCGGTTCGGCCGCCAAATCTCGGGCTACAGCCTGGAGCACCTMCTGCCGGAGAACGGCGCCAACCTGGCCGCCGCCCTGACGGGGACGGAAGGTACCTGCGGCATCATCCTGGAGGCCGAGGTCCGGCTGGTCCCGCTGGCGGCGGCCCCGGCCCTGGCCGTCTTGGGCTATCCGGATATGCCGGCCGCGGCCGACGCGGTTCCCGGCCTGCTTCCACACCGTCCGCTGGCCCTGGAGGGCCTGGACGCACAACTGGTCGACGTCGTCCGCAACGCCAAAGGCGTGCACGCCGTCCCCACCATGCCAGCCGGCAACGGCTGGCTCATGGTGGAAGTGGGCGGAGYGACGTCGGAGGAGGCGGTGGCGGCAGCCGAGCGGATGGTCCTGGATGCGGGGGCGATCGACTCGCTGATCCTTCCGGCCGGCCCGGAGGCCACGCGGTTGTGGCAGATTCGGGCCGACGGCGCCGGGCTGGCCGGCCGGACCGCCGCCGGGACCCAGGCCTGGCCGGGCTGGGAGGATTCGGCCGTCCCGCCGGAACATCTGGGTGACTACCTTCGCGATCTTKAACTGCTCATGGCCCGCGAAAACGTGTCAGGG
>NZ_JBFTHK010000313.1:0-2378 GCF_056394205.1 Arthrobacter sp. 10T413_2
GCAGGGTCGTTGGCGGCGATACCGGCCAACGACTGATCCGCGGCGCGGCGCAGGAAGTCGTTGCCGAACCGACCCTCGGCCGGTGGAGGGTACCGCCAGCCGTTGACGATGGTCGCCCAGTCGCCGCTGGCGAACTGCTCCCTGAGCAGAGCCATCCCGGCGGTCGCCGCGCGGGCAAGGCCCCGGCGGACCGCCTCGGGTTGAGCGTCGACGTCGAGTCCGGGACCGACGCCCAATCCGCTGAACTGCTCCAGCATCAGGGCCTGCTGGGGCGGCGGCGGGTTCTCGGCCAGCATCGCGTTGAGGGTCCTCCAGGGGCCCAGAGGGTCCTCGGTCACCGGCACCGGCGCATACACGTCCCGCCGCTCCGGGACCGCCGCCCCGGGCGTGCCCCACGCGCTGACCGAGGTGAGCCGGTATTGGCCCTGCAGGGCTGCCGCGTTTGCCAGATCCTCGACCCCGTTGACGGCGGTGCGACCGAGCACCAGCACCCACGGGGTGGGCGAGGGCCGGACCGGCTGCACCCCGGGCGGCAGCTCACCGCCCCAGCCGGGGCCGACGATGGCGAAGGCACCCGCCCCCGAGCCGGTGGCGCGCTGACCGACGTAGCCAAAGTTGTCCGACGTGAAGGCGGCGAGCTGGAAGGTGAAATACCGCTCGCCCATGTCCGGATGGGACAGCACGATCGGCTCCCCGCTCAGGTCCAGCCAGGCAAAGGAGTACAGCGCGTCCGTGCTCGGGCACCCCCCTGCCCGGTAACTGGCGTCCATGAGCCGCCGGGCATGCCAGAACTGGTTGACCGGGGCATACGGGACGACGTCCGGGTCCTGCTTTCTGGTCACCCATTCGTGCCGGATCCTGGCGTTGTAGATGTAGGGGAAGCCGTAGATGAAGGCCTGCACCCCGGCGGTGTAGGCGTACTCCGCGCGCCAGTCGAGCTTCTCCGCGGGCGGGGGCGCCGGGAGTGCCGGCGGCTCGGATCCGGTCTTCGTCATGATGCGCCTTCCCTGGAGCCGAAACCTACTGGTTCTCGATCTTCTGGTAGTTGTCCTCGTGCTCGCGCCGCAGTCCGCGGCCTACACGGACCGGAGGCGCTGGTAGTTGTTCTCGAGCTCGTCGAGGACGATCGTGTTTGGCGGGTCACTGTCATAGATGGCACGCATGACAAGTTCGTTCTCGAGCGTCCGGGTCCGGTAGGTCCATCCCTCCGGCAGTGCCAGGCGGTCGCCGAGTGTCGGCAGCTTGTCGACAGTGTTGTCGGGGTCGATTCCCAGGGAGGCGCTTTGCATGACGTACACGATTTGCTCAGGGGAAACCAGCTCGTAAACCTCTGAGCCGGCGTCAAAGAACCATGTGGTGGTGCGCTTGGAGACCGTCTCCCGGTAGGGAGTCTGCTTGCCGGCGACGAATGCGTCGAAATCCGGAACGACGAAGGTGCCATACAAATGCATAGGGAGCGGGCCAAGCATGCTGAGCTTGCCCCCATCAAAGGCCTCCGCGGTGAGCCGATCCGCCAGGAAACGGCGCGGACCGTTGAAGCGGATCCCGTCTCCGCCGTATTCCTTCTGCAACTTCGCCGGATCGAGTGCCCGGAAACGAGCGTCGAACTCCTCGTCCGGGAGATCATCGGGCACCCCGAGGGAGTTGTAATAGTTGCCTGACCCTCCGGGTCCGTCTGCGTCCCTCGTCATGATGAGGACCTCGGCGTGGTGCTTTCCGTGCATGTTGTCACCCGTGACCAGAACGGCTGCCTTCTCCATTTCATTAGGCATGGTGCACCTCTCCTCTCGGTCGTGGTTTGATGAGGCCACTCTCCGCCTTCCAGGGCTCCCCGTGGATCACCCGCATCGGATGAAATGTCGCCGCGACCGCACACCATCCGTCCTGGCTGATGAGCGTGGTTGCGGCCGAGGGTGTCGAGATGTCGCCACCACCTTGGACGGCAAGGACCTTCGCCAGAACACCATGTACAGCGGCACCTGGGAGGGCGAGAATCCGCCTGAGAAGGCGGACATGATTTGGTGATGCCGACCTGGCCATCATATTGGCTCTCCAGTTCCCCCAGCTTGGAGAGCCGGGAGCCTGTGCGGCCCGGCTCCCACCGCGCCGACACATCTCCCGCATCCAGTCTCGTAACTCTAGGTGTACCGCCCACGGATTCGAGGCGTCTCGCACAGTCATTTTTGTCACTCGCAAATGGGGGGTGTCCCTATGCTTTTGGTCAAGCGGCCTCGGGTGCCTTTTCTTGGTAGAGGGTGCCGTTTTTGAGCATGGCGAAGATGACGTCGCAGCGGCGCCGGGCGAGGCAGATGATGGCGGCGTTGTGTTTCTTTCCTTGGCCGCGTTTCCGGTCGTAGTAGGCCTTGGAGAGCGGGTCA
>NZ_JBFTHK010000314.1:0-2317 GCF_056394205.1 Arthrobacter sp. 10T413_2
GGGTCACACCTGTCGCTCGCACCAGTCCGGTGCGAAATAACTCGCACCAGCCCCTTCGCGGAAAAGGTAACGCGAAGTGCACCAACGGTCGGCCACTACGMCAGAACACCGCCCGTGCGAGCAGCACMTCACCCGGCTCCCAGCAACGAGTCACCAGCGCAGGCGAGCCTTTACTCCCCGACTGCGGMGTCGCCTTACCAGCCCGRGCCCCGGRCGCCGGGTCCCCCTACACCCTGGAATTCCGCACACCGGGTCGCCCTAGACCCTGGGACTCTGCACCTTGATCCCGGGGACGGAGTCCCGCACGAGCACGAAGCCGCCCACCCAATTTCCCAACCMGGAGACTCCKAGCCCAAGCCCGAGCCCAAACGGTTGACCGCCTTCCATCGCCGCCACGGCATCCTGCGAAGCTAATTACAGCCCTGTAATTCGAAAAATCCCCTAGAAATCAAGGAAGTAGKGCCATTGAGTCGAGGCCATCGGGCCTCGATTTGTAGATTCCCGGAACCTCCTATAGAGTTCTTACTCGTTGGAACGCGAGGAAATGCCGAATGCGGCAAGGAAATGCACCCCAATAATGCGGACGTAGCTCAGCTGGTAGAGCACCACCTTGCCAAGKTGGATGTCGCGAGTTCGAATCTCGTCGTCCGCTCGCAGGACACTGTCACGGCAAAGGTTCTTCGGAATCCTGCTTACACGGTGGGTTGGCCGAGAGGCGAGGCAGCGGCCTGCAAAGCCGTATACACGGGTTCGAATCCCGTACCCACCTCGGTGAAAACCATGGTTTCCGGTTTAGGCCGGATGAAATGGGCGATTGGCGCAKCGGTAGCGCGCTTCCCTGACACGGAAGAGGTCACTGGTTCGATCCCAGTATCGCCCACCAAAGCAAGGTAACTTGCTTGATGCAGTACCACCGGCCAAGCCGGCATGGACTTCATATTGCGGACGTAGCTCAGCTGGTAGAGCACCACCTTGCCAAGGTGGATGTCGCGAGTTCGAATCTCGTCGTCCGCTCTCTTGTGTAAATGATTGACACAAATCCACTCCGGATTCTTCCGGTTGCGGGCGATTGGCGCAGCGGTAGCGCGCTTCCCTGACACGGAAGAGGTCACTGGTTCGATCCCAGTATCGCCCACCATCAAGCAGCTCCTCTGGAGCTGCTTTTTTCATGCCCTCATGGCGTCCTGGAAGTTAGCTGGATCGTCGTTATCGGGCGTTGATCTGGGCGGGCCCTGCCGGACCGGGCCACAAGGCCCTTGACAGGAGTCCTCCGAGAACGGGCCGGCTCTTGGCATGAACCGGACAGGCCGTTAGTATCGGAAGCCGGAGGAGCGATCTGGCTCCGCGACCGAAGGGAGGTGCCCGTGGGTTTACTTGACGATCTGAAGGGCAAGGCTCAGCAAGTCATTGGTGGCAACGAACAGGCCATCAAGGACGGCATCGAAAAGGCCGGCGATTTCGTCGACTCGAAGACCGACGGCAAGTACGCCGACAAGGTCGATGCAGCGCAGAAGGGTGCTTCCGACTTCGTGGATCAAGCAGACGACAGGCCGACCACGGCCCCCGTCGTCGAGCGGCCCCTCGTCGCGGACGAGCCTCCTGTAGCCGGGGAAACCCGGCAGCAGGGCCTCTGACCCAGGTACGTCAGCGAGGTGTCGGTCCCGCCGAGAGGCGGCGCCGGCACCTTCGGCGTTTAACGACGCCGAATGAAGCGTGGAGGGGTTCACCTTGGGGGTTCGACGTCGGAGTGTCATCACGTCGCCGCGTTCCGTCTGCGGACGGTTCAGACTCGAGACGATCCCGGCCCAGGCCGAACAGCGCCCACGCCTAGTCAGGCCTAGGACGGTTCGTGGTTCTGGCCCTCACGGGCAAGCGCGGTAAGCCGGGAAACGGCGCGGAAGTACTTCTTCATGTACCCGCCGGTCATCATTTCCTCAGTGAAGAGCTTGTCGAACGGCACGCCGCTGGCCAGGATGGGCACGTCCTTGTCGTACAGCCGGTCCGCCAGCACCACGAACCGCAGGGCCACGGCTTGCTCGGTGATCGTGTGCACGTTCTTCCACACGACGCCTTCGATCCCGTCCAGCAACTGGCGGTAGCGGCTCGGGTGCACGCCGGCCAGGTGGTTGATCAGGGTGCTGAACTCGTCCCGGGCCACGGTCTTGCCGTCGAATTCGGCCTGCATGTGGTGGGTCAGGTCATCATTGCGCAGCGGAGCGGGCGCTGCCGGCAAGCCGCGGTGGCGGAAGTCCTCGCCGTCGATTCTTACGACGTCGAACTGGTCTGCCAGCACCTGGATTTCGCGCTGGAAGTCGAC
>NZ_JBFTHK010000315.1:0-2256 GCF_056394205.1 Arthrobacter sp. 10T413_2
AGCAGCAAGGGTTACGGCGGTCATAGCGTGGGGGAAACGCCCGGTCCCATTCCGAACCCGGAAGCTAAGACCCACAGCGCCGATGGTACTGCACCCGGGAGGGTGTGGGAGAGTAGGTCACCGCCGGAACATCATTACAGGTCGAGGACCCCCAACCACCAGGTTGGGGGTCCTCCCGCATTTAACCTGACTTGGCTCATTTGCTTAGTGCGTGAGTTTCGGGTCGTGGATGGCGTMGAGGATGGCTTGCTGCCCGGTGGGGATGTCGGGGGCGAATCTCTGGGTGGTGCCGTTGATGGCGATGGTGGCCGAACGCAGGGGCCGGAGCTGTTTGATGACATTGCCGACCGTGAGCCCTGTCCTGGCCTGGACAGTCCGGGAGACGGCCAACGCTGTAAAGACGGTCGTGAGGTGGGCCTCGATCGCGTCGCGGGTGCGGTGGAACATGGGCCTGGCCCGCAGGTCCGACTTACTCATCCGGAAGGACTGCTCGACGTGCCACAGCTCGTGGTACGAGCCGATAACGTCCGTCGCGGCCATGGCGGTTGCGGGGATGTTGGTCACGTAGCCTTTCAGCCCGGCCAGTTGTCGTGCGCGTGCCAGTGAGGCTTCGTCGAGGCTGCGTTTCCCKCCGGCGGTCTTGACGAAGCGCGGGGTCCGGGCCGCTTTCTGTCCCTCGATGACTTCCCGGGCACGGTTCTCCTGGGCCGTGAGGGTGGTGGCATCATGGGCGGCTCTCTTGCGGGAGTAGGCCCACACGGCCCGCCACGAGCCCGGATGCGCAGCGGGGTCCCAGACGGGTTCGGCGCGCAGGTCGGGGTTGTTCTCGWTCCGGTGGCCGGTTCTGGGCGTGATCGTGTMGATCAGCTGCCCGTCGGTGAAGGCGTCGCCGTGCCAGCGGAAATGCGAGGCCAGATCGGCCGGGGCCTTCGTCATCCGGGACCCGACGATGAACCGCAGGTCCGCCTCGTCCAGCTCACGCAGATTCGAAGCCGAGAGCATGCCGGCGTCGGCGACGACGACCATGTCGGCCAGGTTATGGCGGGCCTGGAACTGCTTGATGATCGGGATGATGGTCGTGGTCTCGGCCTTGTTGCCTTCGAAGCAGCCGATCTCCAGCGGGAACCCGCCGCGGTCCACGAGCAGACCCACGACGATCTGCGGGTCGACGCGGCGTTCCTTGGAGTAGCCGACTTTTCGCAGCTCGTCTTCCTTCTCGGCCTCGAAATAGAGCGTGGTGACGTCGTAGAGCACCAAGGAGACATCCCCGCTGGTGCTGGCATGCTCGAAGTACCAGGTCGCGATCCGGTCGCGGTACTTGCCCGCCCCCGCCCGGCCCAGGGTGCGCTTCATCGTCGCGTAACTGGCCGGGGCCCGGCCCAGGTCCCGCAGGACCCTGCCGGCATCCAGCAGTGAGGTCGGTTCCACGACCCGGGCGATCACCAGATCCCGGAACACCTCGTCACCGAGCCCGTCGAAGCCGAGCGCCGTGAACACCCCGGCCAACGCATCGAACAGGATCCGCGAGTCCGTGCCGACCACGCGGCCCGGACCGTCACGACCGGCCGGCGTCACCGCGCCGGGCGCGTCGAACAGGCCCGGCCCGGCAGGCACAACCAGGCCTCGCACCGGAGGCGCGGGCTCGACACCAAGCTCGAGGACACCCTGAGCAGGGTTCTCCAACAGCTCACGGGCGCGCTCCAGCAACACTCCGAGCTCGGCCTCCGTATGCGCTGAACCGACATGCTCCACGATCCGCTGACGACCGCGCACATACTCGGCGATCTGCACCGCCGTCGCGCCCGAAGCCGTCCGCACCCTCCTGATGAACGCCACACCGGTGACACTAGAACAAAACCCGTTAGTGCGTGAAAAAGCACCATTCCGCCGACATCACCGCAGGTCAGAGCGCCGGCCGCCCGCGAGACCACGACCCGTGAGCCAAGTCAGGTTTAACACCCACATCAATTTMGATTTAGAACCCGCACCAGTTTCGGGAAACTCCCAGCAGACTCAGGGTTAAGCGGCTCTTCACGGTTCATGGGGAAGCKAATCCCGGATGAGTGTCATGCCGCCGTCCGGACGGCACTTCTCATGAGAATAATCGATYTGTAATTGGCCGGGTTCCGGTATCCGCGGGCAGTGCGTTTGATGTGCTTGATGCCGGTGTTGTTGGCCTCGACCTTGCCGGTAGTGGCGCCGGTGACGATGAGGACCTCGATCTCGTTCCACCACCTGCAGACGGTGCGGTAGAGC
>NZ_JBFTHK010000316.1:0-2253 GCF_056394205.1 Arthrobacter sp. 10T413_2
GCATCAGCGGGGCAAAACCGTAACCGGTGATGCCGAGCCGGCTCAGGGACTTGTTGTCCGTTCCGCCGGAGAGMGTGTAGGGCAGGACCTTGGTGCCGGGGTCCTCGGAGTGCAGGGCGTCGATCATTGAATCGACAAGGTTCCCGGCGAACGGCACTTCCAGCGAGACGTCGTTGTGCACGTAGCTGATGTCCACGCCGGTCCCGGCGAGTTCGCGGACGATTTCCAGCACATGCTCCTCCTGCCCGGGCAGGGTGCGGCAGTCGATGAGGGCCTCGGCGGATTCCGGGATGACGTTGTGCTTGTAGCCGCCCTTGAGCAGCGTGGGGTTGGTGGTGTTCTGCAGCGTGGCGCCGACGAACCGGGCGACGGTACCGAGTTCCTTGAGGATCTTGTCCGGATCGTCCGGATCGAATTCGACGCCCGTGAGTTCGGTCACACCGTCGAGGAACTGCCGCGTGGTGGGAGTGAGTTCGATCGGCCAGTTGTAGGCACCGATMCGGGAGACCGCGCCGGCGAGCCGCGTCACGGCGTTGTCCGTGTTGATCTGGGAACCGTGGCCCGCCCGGCCGTGGGCGACGAGGCGGAGCCAGGAGAGGCCCTTCTCGGCCGTCTGGAGCAGATATGTGCGCTGCCCGCCGATGGTCGCGGAGAAACCGCCGACCTCGGAGATCGCCTCCGTGGCGCCCTCAAAGAGTTCGGGCCGCTTGTCGACGGCGTAGCGGGCCCCGTAGGTGCCGCCGGCTTCTTCGTCGGCGAAGAACGCGAAGATGATGTCGCGCTTGGGCTTGCGGCCCGTGCGGGCGAAGTTGCGCAGCACGGACAGGATCATGGCGTCCATGTCCTTCATGTCCACCGCGCCGMGTCCCCAGATCAGGCCGTCCTTGAGTTCGGCACCGAAGGGGTCCACCGACCACTGCTCGCGGAGGGCCGGCACCACATCCAGGTGGCCGTGAACCACGAGGGCGCTGGCGGAGGGGTCCTCCCCCGCCAGCCGGGTCACCACGCTGGCCCGCCCCCGGGCCGCCTCGAAGATTTCGGCGTCCAGCCCGACTTCGGCCATGAGCCCGGCGGTGTACTCGGCGGCCGCGCGTTCACCGGGGCCGGAGCCGTCGCCGTAGTTGGATGTATCGATCCGGATCAGCTCCTGGCAGATCCCGACGACCTCGTCCTCGGGCCTGATGTCGGTCCGGTGGTCAGTCATAGCGGCTCCTCGTGGCGGGTGGCTCAATTGCTTGCTTCAGCCTACCCACACCACCCCCGCTGACCCCGATTATTTGTTTCCGGAAAAGTCGTGCTAGAGTCTTTCTCGCTGCTTCCGAGAAAAGCAAAACGCTGAAAGGCGAAACGAACTCGGAATTACCACCTGCGCGGGTGGCGGAATGGCAGACGCGCTAGCTTGAGGTGCTAGTCCTCGAAAGGGGGTGGGGGTTCAAGTCCCCCTCCGCGCACAACGGGAAACACCCTGGAATCCAAGGATTCCAGGGTGTTTTTTGTGCAACTMAGACCCCGCTGTGGGTCGCCCGGATCCAGGATGACTCGTACGGGATGGATGTCGATAAGTCGAGGTACTTCGCCGCGGGCGGGTCTTCGTAGGCGGAGATGATCCCGACAAGCTTGAGAACGCCGTTTTCCGTCCGCAGCACCGGCCCCCCGCTGTCGCCGTGGTTGGCAGATTTGGCRCGCGAGAAGGTGCAGAAACTCCATTCCCCGGTGATGGACGAACATGACCCCGAKGCGACTACTCTCGTGGACATCGCCGCGAGGCTGGCCGGCAGGCCGAGAGGGCAGCTTTGATTGCTGAGGAACGGGTCTCCGAGGCAACCGTAGCCGGCTAGCACGACGCTGGTGTTCGCCGGAGGATTCACTGTGGCCAGCGGAATTGGCGCTTCAGCCACCCGATGCGCCAGATGGAGTACGCCGATGTCGTTCCTGAGCAACGACTCGTTGAAACCCGGGTGGACGATCAGCCCTCCCTGCGAGACCGGGACCGGCACGGTGAATTGCCCGGGGTGAGATCCATAGTGGAACGTGACGTCCGCTGTTCGTGGCGTTCCGCCGTTGTAGCGAAGGCAGTGAGCGGCAGTGACGACCGCATAGGAGCTGATCAAGGCGCCGCTGCAGGTAGCGACGGCACCATCGGGATAGACAAGCTGGATTCTCACGGCCCACGGGTATTTGTTGGGGCTGAGGATGGTTCCGTTGTAGATGGCCTGGGCCGGTGGCGCGACCCCAAGGAGGCTAGTGAGGACC
>NZ_JBFTHK010000317.1:0-2191 GCF_056394205.1 Arthrobacter sp. 10T413_2
GTCCGAGCAGGGACAACGCCGTCATCGTCTTGCCGCAGCCCGATTCGCCCACGAGTCCCAGTACGGTTCCCTGCTCGACGTCGAAGGAGACGTCCGTGACCAGAGGGGTGCCGCCGTCAACTCCTACCGAGAGTCCGCAGACGCTCAGGCGGCCTGAAGGAGCCGGAGCAGCCGGGGCTTCCGGTGCCGCGACGGCGGACGACGCAGCGGCCAGGCGTCGGCGGTCCGCGGCCGAGGGCAGGTGCGAGGCGGCTGCATTCGGCGATTTGCCCAGGGCATTGCCGATGGCGTTGGCCGCGAGGACCGTCAGGGCCAGGACCGCGCCGGTGGGGACCATGAGCCACGGGGCGTCGTAGACGTGCTGGGATGCGCCCTGGATCATGCCGCCCCAGCTGGGCTGCGGGATGGGCGGACCAAACCCGATGAAGGCCAGGCCGGCCTGGATGAGCATGCCGACCGCGAAGATKAGGGCGGACTGGACAACGATCGTGTTGCTCAGGCCCGGCAGCACGTGGCGCATGCTGATGCCGAGGGCGCTGACGCCGTCCACCTTGGCGGCGTCGACATAGAGCTKGGACTGCAGGGCGGTGGCCTGTCCCAGCATCACGCGGTAGATGCCTGCCGAGATGAGGACGCCCAGGATCGCCATGATGACGGGAATGTTCGTGCCCACGGCTCCGATGACCGCAAGGATGATGACCGTGCCGGGCAGGGACATCATGATTTCGGTGACACGGCTGATCACTCCCTCCGTCCGCACTCCCGCCGCGGCCACCATCGCCAGGACCGTCCCGAGCCCGACGCCGACAATCACCGTGATGAGCGATGTCCCCAGAGTGCCGGCGGCCGCGGCGAAAATGCGGCTGAGCAGGTCCCGCCCGAGTTCGTCAGTGCCGAGCCAGTGGGCGGCCGTGGGACCGGACAGGACGGCGGTGAAATCCTGGTCTTCGGTCTTGTACGGCAGCCACCACGGGGCGGTGAGGGAGGCAACCACGAGGGCTGCCAACCAGGCGATGCCTGCCGCGGCACCGGGCGAGGCAACCAACCGGTGGGCGAAAAAGCGGTGTCTAAAGTAGCCGCCGACGGCAGTCTTGGAACCCCGCCCCGGCTGAGCTCCGGGGGTGGTGTMGGTGACTGAGTCTGTAGCTGTATCTTCCGCGTCTAYGGGGACGGGAGCGGGGGCAACGGAGGGGATCATGAGGCACGCAACTTCKGATCGAGAAACTTGGTGGCGAGTTCCAGCACCAGGTTCACGGCCACCACCACAACGGTGGCGACCACCACCACGCCCTGAACTGACGGGGCATCGTGGGTGCTGACGGAGGTCTGGACTGCCTGGCCGAGGCCCGGCATGGCGAACAACTGCTCGGCGATCACGGAACCGCCGAACAGTCCGATGAACTGCAGGGCGATGCCGGCGACAATCGGCAGGCTGGCGTAGCGCAGGGCGTGGACGTACAGGATTTTCCACGTGGGGGTGGCCGTTGCCCGGAGGGTCCGGATGTGTTCCTGCTGCAGGGCCTCCAGCATGGATGCCCGGGTCTGGCGGGCGATGAAGGCCGCACCGCCCACGGCGAGCGTGATCACCGGCAGGGCCAGGGACAGGGCCCAGTCCTGGGGTGAAACCTCGAAGGGGACGTAGCCGGTGGCCGGGAAGACCGAGGACTGAACGGCGAAGAGGTACACAAAAATGATGCCGATCCAAAAGGCGGGCAGCKMCACGGCCACGCCGCAGACGGCGCCGACGATCCGGTCGACCATCCCGCCGCGGACGGCGGCCGTCACGCCGAGGGCKATTCCGAGCGCGGCGCTCAGGAGCGTGGCTCCGGCCGCGAGGGCCGCCGTCACCGGCAGCCTGTTGGCGAGGTCGGCGCTCACGGACCGGCCGTCGATCAGGGACACTCCGAAGTCTCCCTGGGCTGCGCTGCCGAGCCACCGGAAGAACTGGGCCGGAAGGGGATCGGACCAGCCGAGCTTCTCGTTGACCTGATTAATGGCCTCCTGGGACGCACCGGCACCGAGGGACACGGCTCCCGGGCTGCCCGGCATTGCATGCACCAGCAGGAACGCCAGGACCGCAACCAGCAGCACGGTGGCCAGCGCCATCAGCAGGCGCTTTGCGACGTAAATCGCCATGATGACCTCCATCGGTCAGGGCCTGCCKGACGGCCTTCGCCTGCAAAGGGAAGGC
>NZ_JBFTHK010000318.1:0-2174 GCF_056394205.1 Arthrobacter sp. 10T413_2
CCCCAGGAAGGTCCGAAGATCAGCAGCAGCGGCACGGGCACGGCGACKAGCCAGCCGGTCACGAGGACGGGCTTTCGGCCGTAGCGGTCCGAGAGCGTTCCTGCGAAGTAGTTGGTGCCGGCCTTGGCGAGTCCGAAGGCCAGGATGTAGGTCAGGGCGGACGTGTAAAGGTCCAGGTGKAAGACCTGGTCCGCCAGCAGCGGCAGGACTGTGCGTTCTTGGCCGAGGGTKCCGCCGACAAGCGCGTTGACGGCGACCAGGAGCATGAACTGGGCCAGGTTCTGGCGCAGGCCCAGGGTGAGCGCGGGCCGTGCGGCGGTGCCGGTCTTTMGGCCGGTGTCGGGGTTGCTCATTTGGCAGCCGCCAGGTCGGGCAGGCAGGTCGGACTTGCCGGTGCCTCGTCCAAGAAAGGAATCAACGTCAAGGAGCCCACGACTCGCAGTCCTTCCACGCCGGCTGAAACCGGCGGTACGGTGGTATTCCATATAAACGTGGAATAGTATTTATTCTAGTATTACATGGATTTCTGGAGGAGATTGTGGGGGACAGGGTCAAGAAGGCAGAGCTCTTTGCGGAGTTCGCCCGCGTGGGCAAGGCCCTCGGCAATGGCAAGCGGTTGGAGTTGCTGGACTTGCTCACGCAGGGGGAGCGCAGCGTGGAAACCCTGGCCGCCGCCGCCGGACTGGGGCTCAGCACGGCCTCCGCTCACTTGCAGGCCTTGCGCCAGGCCGGACTGGTAACCACCCGGCGGGACGGCAACAGAATCCACTACGACATCGCCGGTCCCGACGTACTTCAGCTCTACAGCCTGCTCCGTTCCGTCGGGCAGGAGCACGTGGCGGACGTCGAGCCCAAGCGCGTCGCCTACCTGGGGCTGGAAGGTACGAGGTCTGAAGAAGAGGAAGTCAACCGCGACGAGCTCCTATCCCGCGCCCGGGCGGGCACCGTGACGGTCCTCGATGTTCGCCCTGTCGAGGAGTATCACGCCGCGCACATCCCCGGAGCCGTGTCCATCCCGCTCGACCAGCTCCAGGAAAGGCTCGCTGAACTGCCCCAGGACAGGGAGATCGTCGCGTACTGCCGCGGCGCGTACTGCGTCTTGGCGTACGAAGCGGTGGACCTGCTGCGCTCTGCCGGCCGGAGCGCCCAGCGACTCAATGAAGGAATGCTTGAGTGGCGCCTCGGCGGCCTGCCCGTGGAAGCCGCCGCTTAGAAGAGTCAGTGTCCGGGGCTCTAGTCTCTACCGCCGAGGCATACCGTCAGTAGGTGACGGCGTGGGAGTGCGTCAGAATGGCGTGAACTATTTCCGCAGGACGGCGTCCGGGGCCTGCGGTGTGGTGATCGGGTCTGCGTGGCGATGCACGAGTGCCCATGTATCGCCTTCGGGGCGATAGATGCTTGTTACCCGCAGATCAAACACCGATATTTGGTCTCCGCCTCCAACCTTCGCCTGCCAGTGTTCTATGTCCAGAAAGCAGGCGAGATCGGAAGTGACGTGTTTGGCGAGCGTTTCAATGGCCGTKACGCGTCCCTCTTGGAAACGTGCCGCTGCTGAATCGAGGGCCTCTGACACTCGTTCCCAGCCCACCACCKGAGGGCCCCACGGATTAGCGAGGGAAACGTCCATGCCGTGGGAGAAAATGTCCTTGGCGGGTTCCGGATCGCCCTTGGCAAACGCATTCACTGCTTGATGAAAGCGGGCGATGACCTCGTCAAGCTGCATTGGGTCCACCTAGCTCATAGTGGTCTCTGGACTAAGCGCAGTTTAGCGGCTCCGTGCTCACCCGTCACCGGCTGCACGTCAAGCACGGGAGGGCCTGGTCGTTCAGGCGGACTGGTACAGAGCGCGTTCCGGGATGGGGTCGTCGGGGGACGCCGGCCAGCCGGGGTCGTCGGTGTTTGCGGCGGGGAATGGGTGCCCGGCCGTGAAGTGATACCAGTCGGGGAAGGGGTCCGGGGGCAGTTCCGGCTCGGGATCGGCGGGCACGCCTCGCTCCGACCATGGGCCTGTGTCTGCAGCCGTGATCGGGAAGTCGGGCGGCCAGCGGGGCGGTTCCCAGTCCTGGTGCTCGCTCGGATAATAGCGTTTTGAGGGCGAGGTCCAGCCCGGCGGGCTGGTTGCGCTGGCCCCGACGGGCTGCCAGGCGGAGGCGTGTTTGAGGCGGTGGTGTTTG
>NZ_JBFTHK010000319.1:0-2116 GCF_056394205.1 Arthrobacter sp. 10T413_2
GTCCATGGCTGGCAACAAGGGGAGAGCATGTCCATTGGTTGCGGGCAATCAGAGAGGGCATGTCCAATGGTCGGAGCGAGGGGAAGGCATGTCCACGGGGTGCGGGTAGTTGAGAAGCGCGTGTCCACTGCCAGAGCTCAGGGGAGGGCACGTCCATTGGTAGAGAAGCTATGGCCGGATATGCTCGCGGCTGGCAACAAGGGGAGAGCATGTCCATCGGCTGCGGGCAATCCGAGAGGACATGTCCATTGGTTGGAGCGGGGAGKGCGCATGTCCATCGGCTGAGGTGTAGGGAGGGCATGTCCACTGGCCGGGCCGGTCAGGGCGCCGCCACCCGCGGGGCGCGGCGCGGCGGGGCCGGGGGGACTTCCTTGGCCGCCACGACGAGCGGGAGCGCAATGACGACGTCGGACCGGCGGGTGCGGACGGTGCACGCGCCGTCGGTCCGTTCCACGAGCTCGCCGAGCGCATCCGTCAGGCCGCCGTCGATCCGGTAGCGGACCACAACCCGGGTGCCGAGCGGGGCGCCGGAGAGGAACTGCTGGGGCAAGGGCAATGGCGAGCTCATCAGATCATGGTAAGACGAGGACCGTGTATGACGTCCCGCTAGGTTCGCGGGAACAGGCTGGGAGATAATAGGCTCAGAAGTCAGCAGCCCGGCGCTCAGGCCGGGCAAACCATCCGGCCGGTCGCCGGGAACCAACGTGGAGAGGCCAGGGACGTGACGTACGTAATCGCGCAGCCGTGTGTAGATGTCAAAGACAAGGCATGTATTGAGGAGTGCCCCGTCGATTGCATTTACGAGGGTGAGCGTTCCCTGTACATCCACCCGGACKAGTGCGTGGACTGCGGTGCCTGCGAG
Organism: Arthrobacter sp. 10T413_2; assembly: GCF_056394205.1. Taxonomy (NCBI): domain Bacteria; kingdom Bacillati; phylum Actinomycetota; class Actinomycetes; order Micrococcales; family Micrococcaceae; genus Arthrobacter; species Arthrobacter sp. 10T413_2. The sequence goes on from NZ_JBFTHK010000319.1 coordinate 863, forward strand.
CCGGTCTGCCCCGTCGAAGCGATCTACTACGAGGACGACACCCCGGACGAGTGGGCCGATTACTACAAGGCCAACGTCGAATTCTTTGACGAACTCGGCTCGCCGGGCGGCGCCGCGAAGGTCGGGAACACCCACACGGACCACCCCATGATCGCCGCCCTGCCGCCGCAGAACCAAGACAATTAAGGCGGCGCTGCAGTGGCATCCGCGGTGCGCACTTTCGGCCTGAGCCTGCCCGACTACCCGTGGGAGGCCATGGCGCCCTATCTCGCCACGGCGTCCCGGCACGCGGCAGGRACCGTCAACCTGTCCATCGGCACGCCGGTGGACCCGACGCCGGCCCTCATCCAGGACGCGCTGCGCGCCGCCGCGGACGCCCCCGGTTATCCCACTGTGCACGGGACGCCGGCACTGCGGGAGGCGATCGCCGGCTGGTTCGAGCGCCGGCGCGGAGTGCCCGGGCTGGATCCGCAGAACGTGATGCCGACGGTGGGATCCAAGGAACTCGTCGCGTGGCTGCCGTTCCTGCTCGGCCTGAAGCCGGGCGACGTCGTGGTCCGTCCCACGGTCGCCTACCCCACCTATGACATCGGCGCCACATTCGCCGGTGCCGAGCACATCGCCGCCGACGACCTCGACGAGCTCGACGCCGGCACTMGCGCCCGCGTGCGGCTGGTCTGGGTCAACTCACCGGCCAACCCCACCGGCAGCGTCCGCGACATCGCTTCGCTGCGACGGATTGTCCGGCAKGCCCGCGARCTCGGCGCCGTCGTCGCATCCGACGAATGTTACGCCGAACTCGGCTGGGGGGAGTGGGACGTCCAGCGCGGCGGGACCCCGGTCCCCAGCGTCCTGGACCCGCAGGTCGCCGAAGGCTCCCACGATGGTCTGCTCGCCGTCTATTCGCTCAGCAAGCAGTCCAACCTGGCCGGTTACCGGGCCGCCTTCGTTGCCGGCGATCCGGCGATCATGGCGAACCTGGTCAACAGCCGCAAGCACGCCGGCATGATTGTCCCCTACCCGGTCCAGGAAGCCATGCGCGTCGCCCTGGGCGACGATGCCCACGTCACGGCGCAGAAGGATCTCTACAGGGGCCGGCGGGAGCGGATCGTCCCCGCGCTGGAGAGCTTCGGGCTGACGATTCATGAGTCCCGCGCGGGTCTCTATTTGTGGGCCACCGCCGGCGAAGCGACGTGGGACACCGTGGGCAGGCTCGCGGACCGCGGAATCGTCGTTGGCCCCGGGGTTTTCTAC
>NZ_JBFTHK010000320.1:0-2101 GCF_056394205.1 Arthrobacter sp. 10T413_2
ATCGACCTCCGCTCGCTCGCCCCGCTGGACTTCGCCACCCTGGAGGCCTCGGTCCGCAAGACCGGCCGGCTGGTCATCACGCACGAAGCCGCCCAGTCCGGCGGCCTCGGCGCCGAAGTTGCCGCGAGCATCACGGAACGCTGCTTCTACCACCTTGAGGCCGCCCCCGTCCGGGTCACCGGCTTCGACGTCCCCTACCCGTACTCGAAGCTGGAAATGCACCACCTGCCGGGCCTTGACAGKATTCTCGACGGCGTCGACCGCGCCCTGGGCCGCCCCAACTCCCTCAGCGGGCTGGAAGGATGAGCGCCACCATGATTAAGGAATTCAGGCTGCCGGACCTCGGCGAAGGACTGACGGAATCCGAAATCGTCGCCTGGAAGGTCGCAGTGGGGGACACTGTCACGCTCAACCAGATCATCGCCGAGGTGGAGACGGCCAAGGCCGTCGTCGAACTGCCMTCCCCGTTCGCCGGAGTGGTCGCGGCCCTCCACGAACAGCCAGGCAGCGTGGTCGAGGTCGGCAAACCGATCGTGTCCTTCKAGATTGAGGGCGACGACGGCGGCTCCGGTTCCGACACGGGGACCGCCAAGCGCGAGCCGAACCTGGTCGGMTACGGCGCCGTCCTGGAAACCTCCGGCCGGCCCGCCCGCCGCGTCCGCACCTTCACGCCCCCGGCCGCGGCCTCCCCGGTCGCGCCKGCCGTGGCGCCCGTCCGGGCAGCCGAACCGGTGKCGCCCGTCCGGGTTGCCGAGCCGGTGGTATCCAAGCCTGTCGAAACCAGGCCGGCCGAGCGTCCGCGGTCCACGCCGCCGGTGCGCAAGCTGGCCAAKGACCTCGGCGTCGACCTCGAGGCCGTCACCGGCACGGGCGAGCACGGGCTCATCACCCGTGACGATGTCCGGAACTTCGTCGGCGGCGGGGACCTGCCCGCAGCAGCCCAGGAACTGGCCGGCGCGCAGGTTCAGGCCGCCGGGCTACCGCAGGCCCCGGGCGAGCGGGAGACCCGCACTCCGATCAAGGGCGTGCKGAAGTTCACAGCCGCCGCCATGGTGGCCAGCGCCTTCACCGCACCGCATGTCACGGAGTTCCTGACCGTTGACGTCACCCCCACGATGGAGCTGCTGGCACGCCTGAAGGCCAGCCGCCCCTTTGCCGGGTACAAGCTCACCCCGCTGACACTGGTGTCCAAAGCCGTGCTGATCGCGCTGCGGAACCACCCGACGCTCAACGCCCGGTGGGACGAGGCCAACCAGGAAATCGTCCAGTTCAACTACGTGAACCTGGGCATCGCAGCCGCCACCCCGCGGGGCCTGACGGTCCCGAACATCAAGGACGCGGACCGGATGTCCCTCCTGGACCTCTCCACGGCGCTGACGGACCTGACGGACACGGCCCGGGCCGGCAAGACCAGCCCCGAAGCCCTCTCCGGCGGGACGATCTCCATCACGAACATCGGTGTCTTCGGCATCGACGCCGGCACGCCCATTTTGAACCCGGGCGAGGCCGCCATCCTGGCCCTCGGCGCGGTCCGGAAGATGCCCTGGGAGTTCCAGGACGAGGTCGCCCTGCGACAGGTCATGACGCTCAGCCTCTCCTTCGACCACCGCCTGGTCGACGGCGAACAGGGCTCACGGTTCCTCCAGGACCTCGGCACCATGCTGGCCGATCCGGGCATGGTCCTCGCGATGGTCTAAGCACCCCGATCACAGCTGCCGGCTGCCCTTCCCGCCAAGGAGGGGCGCCGGCAGCTTTATTGGGTGCTGGGCTACCGCCGTCCGGGGGCACTTTGAGGACAATTTTCGACGGCGGGGCCCTGATTCACGGCGTGTCCGCGCCAAAGTGCCCCCGGAGTGCCGGGGCAGGCGAGCTACGGTTCGGGCGGCGCGGCCGGTGCCAGGAGCGCCGCCAGCGCCATGCTTTCCAGTAGCGGCCTGGCGCGCCGGACCCCCATCCGCCGTCCCGAACTCCGTACCGAATGCGGGGTGGAGTTGATCAGGCCGAAGGTGGCATGCGCCCGCATCCGCAGTTCGGCGGCCTCCGTGCCCTCGTGCAGCCCGGCCAAGACATCCACCCAGAGTTCGACGTAATTGCGCTGGAG
>NZ_JBFTHK010000321.1:0-2097 GCF_056394205.1 Arthrobacter sp. 10T413_2
GACCAGACCGACACCGTATCCCTCTACGTTGACGCCGGCACCGCCAGCGGCATCCGGCTCCGCGAGAACGACGAATTCGCCCGCACCCCGAAGCTGCTCGAAGACAAGCTGCAGATGTTCAGCTCGGAGAGCCGCGAGGCGCACTTCGAGGATCTCCTGGGCCGGCACTCCATGCGCGTGCGCTCCGGTGAGCAGATCTCGTTCGGCACCTACTTCAACGCCTTCCCGGCCAGCTACTGGCGCCGCTGGACCTCGGTGCGGGACATCCGCCTGGTMGTGGAGACGTCCGGCCCGGGAACGGTCACCGTCTACAAATCGAACGCCCGCGGCTCAGTCCAGCGCGTCGACGGCAAGCACGTCGACGGCGACACCACCTCCACGTTCGAGCTCTCGCTCAAGCCTTTCGGCKACGGCKGCTGGTACTGGTTCGACCTGGCCGCCAGCACCGGCGACCTCGTCCTGAAGAACGGGGCGTGGCAGGCCACCGGCGGCCCTGCGACCAAGGGCCAGGTGACCCTGGAAATCACCACGATGAACAAGCCGGACTTCTGTCTGAACAACGCCCGCATCCTGGCGGAGAACGCGGAGGTCCTTGAGAACGTCAAGGAAATCCTGATCGTGGACCAGGGCACGCAGAAGGTCCAGGACCAGGAGGGCTTCGCTGCTGTGCGGGACGCCCTCGGCGGCAAGCTGCGGGTCATCAACCAGGCCAACCTCGGCGGCTCCGGCGGCTTCGCGCGGGGCATGTTCGAGGCCGTTGAAAACGGCAGCGACTACGCCCTGCTGCTCGACGACGATATCGTCGTCGAACCCGAGAGCATCGTGCGGCTCCTGACGTTCGCCGACCACTGCCGCAAGCCGACGATCGTCGGCKGCCATATGTTCGACCTCTACAACCGCAGCGTCCTGCACACCTTCGGCGAGGTGGTGGACCCCTACCGGATCGTCCCGGCCCTGCCGCATGCCGACATGGAGACGCGGCACGACTTCAGCGTCGCGAACCTGCGCCAGACCCCGTGGCTGCACCGCCGCGTGGACGTGGACTACAACGGCTGGTGGATGTGCCTGATCCCCACGAAGGTGATCCAGGAAATCGGGCTGTCCCTGCCTCTGTTMATCAAATGGGACGACGCCGAATACGGGCTGCGCGCCCGTGAAGCGGGCTTTGCCACGGTGTCGATGCCGGGTGCTGCCGTCTGGCACGTGTCCTGGATCGACAAGGATGACCTTGTCGGCTGGCAGGCCTACTTCCACGCGCGGAACCGGCTGATCACCACCCTGATCCATAGCCCGTACCCGAAGGGCGGCCGGGTGCTGCGCGAATCTTTCCAGTCCGACGTCAAGMACCTCGTGTCCATGCAGTACTTCACCGAGCACGGGCGCATCGACGCGCTGCGGGACCTCCTGAAGGGTCCCGACGACCTCCACAAGGTGCTCGGCACCAAGCTGCCGGAAATCAACGCGCTGAAGGCGCAGTACCCGGACGCCCAGCTGAAGGAAGACGTCGATGACTTCCCGGCGCCCAAGATCGGGCGCGGGCCCATGGGCGGGACCGTCGTGGGCCTTCCCAGCAAGAAGCAGCTGATCCCGTGGGGCATCAAAACGGTGGCGCGCCAGCTCATCAAGGCGCCGGGACCGGAAAGCGCCGAACGGCCCCAGGGCTACCTGGCCCACCGCGACAACCGGTGGTACCKGGTGGCGCACTATGACAGTGTGGTGGTCTCCAACGCGGAGGGCACGGGCGCCTCGTGGTACCAGCGCGACCCGAAGAAGCTCAAATCGATGCTGACCGAAGCGACCATGCTGCACGCAAAACTGTTCCGGGAATGGGACAGCCTTGCCGCGCAGTACCGCCGCGCCGTCACCGAGATCAGCTCCATCGATGCGTGGAAGAAGACGTTCGAGGCGAATTCCGAGGACGGCAGGTAGATGGCTGGTCAAACCGACCAACTGATCAAGCCCGGATCCGGGCACGGGCTCCTGGACGTCTACGGCGACCGCTTCCTCCTGAAGCTGCTGGTGCGCAAGGAAATCAAGGTGCGCTACCGCGGCTCCGTGCTGGGCCTGCTGTGGTCCTACGTGAAGCCGCTCGTGCAG
>NZ_JBFTHK010000322.1:0-2023 GCF_056394205.1 Arthrobacter sp. 10T413_2
TCGCCCATGAGGAGAACCCGCAGTGCTGCAGTTGGAGCAGGGATCCGGCCGGACCGGCCGCCGGCGGAGACTGTTCAGGGACGGCGTCCGGATCGCAGGTGAACTGCTCATGACGGTCGGCGTCATTCTCCTCCTCTTCGTGGCGTGGCAGTTGTGGTGGACGAATGTGGCCTCCGACGCCCGGCAGCGCGACGTCGTCAAGGAATTCGCCCGTGGGACGGCAGTATCCGCTCCCGCGGCGTCCGGCGTGCCGGAAACCGGCGGAGCCGCACAGGACGTCGGGCCGGCGGCCGCCGCCGCTGAACCCGTCGTTGCCCCTGAACCAGAAGAGGGCACGACGATCGGCATCATGTATGTTCCCCGATTCGGTACCGGATACACGCGCCCCATCGTTCAGGGAACCACTCCGGCGCTGCTGGACACCCTTGGCATCGGGCACTACCAGGGCACCGCGATGCCGGGCGCGGCGGGAAACTTCGCGGTGGCCGGCCACCGGCAGACTCACGGCGCGGTCCTGGACAACATTGATGCCCTGGTGCCCGGGGACCGAATCTACGTCCAGACCCGCGAGGGCTACTATGTCTACGTGTTCCGGAACAGCCAGATAGTCCTGCCCTCGCGGATGGATGTACTGCTGCCGGTGCCGACGCAGCCGGGCGCAGTAGCCACGGAGCGCTACCTGACCATGACGAGCTGCAATCCGAGGTTTGGCTCGCAGGAACGCTTTGTCGCCTACGCACTGCTGGAGTGGTGGCAACCTGCGACGGCGGGTCCGCCGGCCGAAATCGCTCCCCAGGCGGCCCGTGCGGCCGGGGAAGGCTGAGGCATGTACAGCTGGCTATTCCGCCACCTTCCAGGGCCCTTGTGGCTCAGGATTGTGACGGCGCTGGTGCTGGCGGCCGGAGCACTGGTATTGATGGTTCAGTTCCTTTTTCCCTGGCTGGCGCAATTCACCCAGTTAACAGATTCAACGATTGGTTCAGCAAGGCACCCATGAGCACAACCAAGATCTTGGTCGTAGACAACTACGACAGCTTTGTCTACACCCTGGTGGGCTACCTCCAGGAGCTCGGCGCGGAGACCACCGTGGTCCGCAACGACGACGTCACGCTCGCCGAGGCGATCGAAATGGCCGAGGCACGCGACGGCGTGCTCATCTCCCCCGGTCCGGGGAATCCGGCCGAGGCCGGCGTCTGTATTGAGTTGATCAAATGGTGCGGCCGCCACTCAAAGCCCATGCTGGGCGTGTGCCTGGGCCATCAGGCGCTGGCTGAAGCTTACGGAGGAACCGTGACGCACGCCCCCGAACTGATGCACGGCAAGACGTCCCTGGTCGAACACCACGGAACCAGTGTGTTTGCCGGGCTCCGGTCGCCCCTCACGGCCACCCGCTACCATTCACTGGCCGCTGTCCGCGAGAGCATCCCGGAGGTCCTGGAGATCACCGCGGAAACGGCCACGGGTGTTGTGATGGGTTTGCAGCACCGCACCGCCCCGCTGTGCGGTGTCCAGTTCCACCCGGAATCCGTCCTGACCGAGGGCGGCTACCAGATGCTCGGCAACTGGCTCGAGTCGCTAGGCATGGCTGGCGCGGCCCAACGGGCAGCGGACCTGAGCCCGCTCATCAAACACTKACCCGTCAGGGACAGCCAAGGTAGGGAACAGCCCGGATCAGGGGAACAATCCGCCCAGGCCTGCATCCTCCTTGGACGCGGTCTTGGTGGGAGTCGGCGTGGGCGTCGGTGTGGGATCCGGCGCCGGTGCCGGCGCCTTCGCCACAGTCACGGTGATGGTCTTGCCCTGCTCCACGAGCGAATCCGCGGCATCGGCCTGACCCGTCACCTTACCCGGAGCCACCTGGGAATTCTCCACCTCGGTGGCATTGAGCTTCAAGCCCTGGGCCGTTAGGGCCGCCTCCGCGTCCTTCAGGGGAAGCCCGATCAGCTGCGGCACGGCAACCTTCCCGGTCGAGACGACGATTTCGACGGCGTCCCCCACGGCGACCACCTGGCCAGGGGCCGGG
>NZ_JBFTHK010000323.1:0-2007 GCF_056394205.1 Arthrobacter sp. 10T413_2
GTCGTGGGCGACGCTCACCCCGGACGAGCAGCAGCTCACCATGCGCGTGTTCACGGGCCTGACCCTGCTGGACACCATCCAGGGCACCGTCGGCGCCGTCTCCCTGATTCCGGACGCCCTCACCCCGCACGAAGAGGCTGTCTACACGAACATCGCGTTCATGGAGTCCGTGCACGCCAAGAGCTACTCCTCCATCTTCTCCACGCTGGCCTCCACCAAGGAGATCKACGAGGCATTCCGCTGGTCCACCGAGAACGAGAACCTTCAGAAGAAGGCCCAGATCGTCATGGACTACTACCAGGGCGACGACCCCCTGAAGCGCAAGGTGGCCTCGACGCTGCTGGAGAGCTTCCTGTTCTACTCGGGCTTCTACCTGCCGATGTACTGGTCCTCGCGGGCCAAGCTGACGAACACGGCCGACCTCATCCGCCTGATCATCCGCGACGAGGCTGTCCACGGCTACTACATCGGCTACAAGTTCCAGAAGGGCCTGGAGAAGGTCTCCGAGGAGCGCCGGCAGGAGATCAAGGACTACACCTTCGAGCTGCTCTTCGAGCTGTACGAGAACGAGGTCCAGTACACCCACGACCTCTACGACTCCGTCGGCCTGGCCGAGGACGTCAAGAAGTTCCTGCACTACAACGCCAACAAGGCGCTMATGAACCTGGGCTACGAGGCCATGTTCCCGGCTTCCGTCACCGACGTGAACCCGGCCATCCTGTCGGCCCTGTCGCCGAACGCGGACGAGAACCACGACTTCTTCTCGGGTTCGGGTTCGTCGTATGTGATTGGCAAGGCTGTCAATACTGAGGATGAGGACTGGGACTTCTAGGTCGGTGTGAGCTGTCGACCTAATTGGAAGAATGGCACCGTATTGTGAGGTTCCACAGTACTTGGCCATTTTCCAACTTAGATGGCCACGTTTCACAGTAGTTGGCCAACTGTTTCGCGCAGTTGGCCAACCGTGAGGTCTGGGGCGACGGCACTCTTGGTCCCAGGCGCACGATTGACAACGGCGCCCAGTGGCCCTGAACGTCTATGCCTGGGCGTTCGCCGCAGCCTTGGCCGGAACCGGAGCGAGCTAAACCCAAGCCCGGTGGCGCTGATGAGGAAGGCAGCGAGGGCACACACCCCGACGCGATCGTCACCCATGGGCAAAGGCGCAGGCCCAGCGGTGGCACAAGTTCAGGCCAGAGCCAACGTAGCGTAGGACGCATCAAGGCCCTTCTGCGGGCGCGGGGGTAGAAAGTTCCCGTTTGAATCTCAACATCTGTTGGGCGGCGCCGACACACCCAGACAATACCTTCAAATTCGAAAAGTAGCTGTAGGAGAAATCGTTGCCGTTCCCCATCGCTATATCAGTTCTAGGTGCGACGACGCCGATTGAGTTTCAGGCAGGCCAATCTACAGTTATCGTTGGCGCCAACGGGTCCGGTAAAACAAAACTCGCGGTTGAGTGTGAAAAGCAGCTCGGTGTCACCGCGCATCGTATTTCGGCGCAGCGGATGCTATCGATTGATCCGTCAATCGAGAAAATCAGTGAGGAAGCAGCCCGGGCTCAGCTCCGTTACGGATACGCTAAACCGAACGATTTCGGTGGCCCAATGGCAGCGCGTGACAACGCGCGCTGGGGCAGAGCTCAGCCTCGCTTCATACTTGACGATGCAGGCGCACTACTTCAAGTGCTGTTCGGAGAGCAAGCGAATACAGCTGTAAGCGCCTACAATTCCGATGCGGACGGCGTACCTATCGAACGTCGCGAGACTTTAATGCGGAAGCTGAAAGCGATTTTTCGTCGGGTGTTGCCAAACCGCGAGCTAACCATCACGGCAGATGACATCAAGGTTTCGCCMGTTATAGACGGTGGAGTCGGCGAGCATTACAGCGTCACTGAAATGAGTGATGGCGAAAAAGCTGTCTTTTACATGATCGGCCAAACCCTGGTCGCCGACGACTCGTCTGTCTTCATCATGGATGAKCCCGAGATTCACGTGCATCGTTCTATCC
>NZ_JBFTHK010000324.1:0-1987 GCF_056394205.1 Arthrobacter sp. 10T413_2
CCGGCCAGGCAGACCGCACCAGGTCCACAAAGGCGTCCGTATCCTCACCAGACGCCCAGGCATGCGGATCGCCGTTGTCACCCCCTGCCAGCACCCTGGCAACGGTCCCAGAAGGCCCCACAAGCTCATAACCGTGCTTGTACCCGTGCATGCCCCTACCCGCCTTAACCTCGGCTCCTAGCGCGTTCTGAAGGGTCTCCAGGACCACCGTGGGATGGGCCTGTACGGTCGCTGCATACCAGTCAAACCGCATGGCCCTTCCTCCGCCTCGAATGTGATCCATCGATTACCCTGACCCCCGTGATTACAGGACGGGGGTCTTTCTTGGCCCCAGCCGCACCTACGCCCCGCCGGACGTCGTGCTCATCGCTTGCGCTCGCCCTCCGTCGGGGCGCAGCCACAGGCGCGGAGGAGGATTTCGCATTCTTACCAAGGGAGGCCCCTTCCCCTGCCTGGTGGAACGTCGTCAAGAGCGCATCGAGCTGTCCCATGACGGCCTCCAGGTGAGGCAGCGCAGCCCGCTCGGAATCCTCGGCCACCCGAACAAGGTTTTCCTTCACCCCCGCCTGGGCCTTCTTCGCAGCCTCGACGGCCGCACACACACGCTCCAGGACAGGCGCCACGGACTCAACCAGCTCCACGACGATAGAGGACATGCTCTGCCCCTGGTGAGCAGCCATGCGCTGGAGCAGCTCGTGATGGTGAGGCTCCAGGGTGATCGTGATTCTTGGTTTCGTTGTAGACATTCCCTCTCCGTAACGGTGCATCACCTCCCATGCTAGTGCATCACCCATGAGTGACGCAAGCCCCGCATTGCTTGCATGGCGCGAATGCCTCGCCAGGCGAAAAAAAGGGCGGAGCCGCGAAGCCCCGCCCAGGTACATAGATGCCCTGCTTGCATGGGGGCTAAAGCGCCCCCATACCCTGCAATTCTCGTTACACGTCACGGAAATTTACGCGGCCTCCAGGATGGCGAACGGTACGTTGACCAGGTTGCCCAGGTCGAGCTCTACAACCGCGTGAGGGGACCCCTCCCCTGCCTGAATCGCATCGAGCGTTCCAGACATGCCAACGGGCCAAACGGTGCCCCCGTCTCCGTACTCGTCAAAGGTCCTGGTGAGGGCAACCTGGTTGCCCAGGTGCGAAAGCGCCCACAAAGGAATGCCGTTGATAAAATCGCATGCAGCTGCCATGACTAAGCTCCGTAATAGCTTGATGGTGGTTAGGGCTGCAGGACCGCGCCAACGGTACCTGTGGCCCGCTTTGAGAAATTTACCCTTCCTTGCGCACCTTCGCGATTGCGTCCCCAATCTGCAGACCCACGCAAGACCAGTCGCCCAGGTCAGCGCGCAACCTCTCCAGCATGTGTCCGTACTGCCGGACCATGAAGTGGAAAGCCCTCTCGTCGTCGGCCTCTCGCCAGACGTTCATTTGAACTCGCGGCACATCGATTTCCAGACACCTTTTTGCCAGCTCACCAGTCCAGGCAGAGAAGCCCCAAGCATCCTCCGGCGAGACGTAAGCAGCCGCCTTCTTCGCCAGTTTCTGTGGCCGGATCTGAGCCTCCATACGGCACCAGTCCGCAGGGATCAGCTCAGCACCCTGGATGACCTTCGCGCGCAATTGCTTGCCCTTCTCGTAGAGCCGGATGAAGGTCGGAGACTTGCGAGAACCGACGTACAAGGTCCGCCCGTCCTCGAGACGGTGATAGTCGCCAGCCTGGGAAACCTTGAGCCGCAGCTCATCGGCGATCGCCAAGCAAGCCCCGTTGAGCTTGTCCCAAGAACCAGGCCCTTGGAAATCCTCCGCGGAATCCATGCGCGTCACCTGGTGATCGTCCGGCCAGGCAGACCGCACCAGGTCCACAAAGGCGTCCGTATCCTCACCAGACGCCCAGGCATGCGGATCGCCGTTGTCACCCCCTGCCAGCACCCTGGCAACGGTCCCAGAAGGCCCCACAAGCTCATAACCGTGCTTGTACCCGTGC
>NZ_JBFTHK010000325.1:0-1946 GCF_056394205.1 Arthrobacter sp. 10T413_2
CGCAGGAGCTGGGCTGTACGCAGAGTCCCTACACGGCGCTGGTGATCTTCATCCCCGGCGCGTACCTGAGCAACGGCACCGCCGGCATGACCTACAGCAACGGCACCACGGGCGGGCGCATCCTGATGCCGCAGAACAGCCGGCTCGCAACCCCCGTGCTGACTCATGAGTTCGGCCATGCCCTGGGCATGGACCACGCCAACAGCCTGCTGTGCGGCAGCGGGGCCATGGACGTGGCCTCCGGTCCCTACGCGGGCTTTGCCGATCCCACCTGCAGCATCAAGCCCTATGGCGACAACCTGGACCTCATGGGGATCTCGCACTGGGACGTCATGCCGGAAATCAGCGCCAGCCTCTGGGAAATGGGCCGGTTCGGCAACGGCAACGAGATCACCAACCTGGGCACAGTGTCCGGGCCCCGCAAGGTGACCCTCGCACCCTGGGCCGGCGACGCCGCCAACCGGGCGGCCAAGTTCACGGACCCGAAATCCGGCGAGGTCTACTACCTCGAGCTCCGGGCCCCGGTGGGCTATGACTCCGTGATCGCGCAGGCCGGAAACCGCGGTGTGAAGATCACCCAGCAGGGCGGCGGCAACTCCTCGATCCTGCTCCCGCCCKACACCCGCGCGGCCGCCTTCAATGGCTACTACAGCAACACCCAAGCCTGGCAGGCCGGGCAGACMTTCACAACGCACGCCGGCACCAAGGTGAGCATCGATTCGGTCACCGACACGGCGGCCAGCGTGACCATCCGTCCGCCCGGAGCGCCCGCCGTCGGCTACGTCGAGTCCATGGCCATCAACCGCTCMGGCGCCAAGGCCAGCCTGGACATCGCCGGCTGGGCGTACGACACCGCCAAGCCCTCCGAATCATCCACGGTCCACATCTACGTGACCCCGCCCGGCGGCACCGCAACCGGCTACGCCGTGGCAGCCAACCAGGCCCGAGCAGACGTTAACAAGGTCATGCAGGTGACCGGCAACCACGGGTTCACCCGTTCCTTCAATCTGACCGCGGCCGGCGTATATAAGGTCTGCGTCTACGCCCTGAGCAGCGCCGAACCGACGGACCTGGGCTGTAAGTCCCTGACCCTTGCGGGGACGCCCGCCACCGCCGGCTATCTCGAGTCCMTGACGCTGACCCGGGCMGGCGGGGCGACGGTGCTGCGGGCCACGGGCTGGAGCTACGATCCCGGGACGCCCACGGCGTCCATCCCGGTCCACCTCTACGTGACTGACCCGGCAGGCAAGACGACGTCGAAGGCCATCACCGCCAACAAGAGCCGCGCCGACGTCAACCTGGTGATGTCGGTGACGGGAAGCCACGGCTTCACCTCGGACCTCCCCGTGACCATGAGCGGGCAGTACAAGGTATGCGCCTACGGCATGGCCGTCACGGCGTTCAGCCTGGGCAATAGCCTGCTGGGCTGTAAATACGTGACGCCGCGGGCAACACCGGCGCCCGCGGGCTTCCTGGAAAGCACCGTGGTCAAGACGGATGCGCCGACGGCCACCATCACGGCCACCGGGTGGAGCCTGGATCCCGGAACCCCGGCCGCCTCCATCCCGGTCCACCTCTACGTCACCGACCCCAAGGGTGTGACCAAGAGTTCCGCATATACGGCCAACCAGTCCCGGGCCGACKTCAACACGGTCATGGGGACCACCGGAAACCACGGCTACCGGGTGGCGCTGCCGGTTACGACGCCGGGTGACTACAAGATCTGCGCCTACGGCATCGCTGTCAGCGTCTTCCYGCTGGGCAACAGCCTCCTGGGCTGCTCGACCGTGCGCGTCGCCGCCACGCCCGCGCCGATCGGGTACTACGAGTCCCTCAAGGTCCAGCTCGGCGGGATGGGATCCGCGCTCGTGGCCAGCGGCTGGGCGCTGGATCCGGGGATGACGCGGGCGAACGTCCCCGTCCACCTGTACATCACGTCTCCGGAC
>NZ_JBFTHK010000326.1:0-1931 GCF_056394205.1 Arthrobacter sp. 10T413_2
GTTGAAGCCGGTGTCGGCTCGGGCGCCCTGTMCATCTCCCTGCTTCGCGCGGTGGGGGACAACGGCTACCTGCATTCCTTCGAGCGCCGCCAGGAATTCGCCGATATCGCCCGCGGCAACGTCGAGACCATCTTCGGCGGCCCGCACCCGGCCTGGAAGATCTCCCTCGGAGACTTCCAGGAAGAAGTGGTGCGCACCGAAGAGCCGGGATCCGTGGACCGGGTGGTCCTGGACATGCTCGCCCCGTGGGAATGCCTCGACGCCGTAGCCACGGTCCTGGCGCCGGGCGGGGTCTGGATCAATTATGTCGCGACTGTGACGCAACTTTCGCGGACAGCCGAAGCCATCCGCGCCGACGGCCGCTTCACCGAGCCTGACGCGTGGGAATCCATGGTCCGCGGCTGGCACCTCGAAGGCCTGGCCGTGCGCCCGGACCACCGCATGGTCGCCCACACAGGCTTCCTGCTGGTCACCCGCCGGCTCGCCGACGGCGTCACGGGAATCTCCGTGAAGCGCCGGCCGTCCAAGACCGATTTCAACGAAGAAGACGTCAACGCCTGGACTCCCGGCGCCGTCGGCGAACGGGCTGTCTCGGACAAAAAGCTGCGCCGCGCCGCCCGCGACGCAATCGCCGGAACCAACGTCGTGGACACCCCGGAGATAACGAAGTAGGCAGCATATTTCGGATGTCTCCAGCAGCACCCGCCTTCTTAGGGCTAAGGTCTTAATAGAAGAGCAGGAAGGGGCTGATGCACGATGGAGACTCCGAACACTGACCCGGGCCGCACACCGGCCGAGGACGCAGCGAATGCTGCCGCACGAGCGGACGCGTMCCGGGCCCTTGCCGGCGAGGGGGAGCGGTACGCCGCCAATGAACTCTCCGTMGCCGAGCGGCAGGTCAATATCCTCCGGGACAAGCTCCGGCACATTGACCGTCAGCTCGCCGCGGCCACGCAAAACAACTCAAAGCTGGTCAGCATGCTGGAGACCGCCAAGGCGGAGATCCTGCGGCTCAAGAACGCCCTCGACCAGGAGGGACAGCCGCCGTACAGCTTCGGCACCATCCTTCAKCTGAACCCKAAGCGTCAGCCGACCGCCGGGAACAGCGGCCAGGCGGCCACTGAGGAATCGGTCGATATCTTCAACGCCGGCCGCAAAATGCGCGTGGGGATCAGCCCGCTGGTGAACATCAACCAGCTGGCAGTCGGCCAGGAAGTCCTCCTGAACGAGGCCCTGATGGTGGTCGCCGGGCTCGGCTACGAGCGCGCCGGGGACCTGGTCACCCTGAAGGAGATGCTGGGGACGGACCGCGCCCTGGTGGTGGGCCGGGCCGACGAGGAACGGGTCATCCGGCTCTCCGGGGCCCTGMTCGCCCAGCGGCTCCGGGTCGGCGACGCGCTTTCGATCGATTCCCGCACCGGTTACGCCCTGGAGAAGATCCCGCGCTCTGAGGTCGAAAACCTCGTGCTRGAGGAAGTCCCGGACATCACCTACCAGGACATCGGYGGTCTCGGCCCGCAGATCGAACAGWTCCGCGACGCCGTCGAACTGCCGTTCCTGCACCCCGACCTCTACCGCGAGCACGGACTCAAGGCCCCCAAGGGCATCCTGCTGTAYGGCCCGCCGGGCTGCGGCAAGACCCTGATCGCCAAAGMCGTGGCCAACTCGCTGGCCGCCCGGGCCGCCGAACGTGCMGGCAAGACGGACATGAAGAGCTACTTCCTGAACATCAAGGGACCCGAGCTCCTGGACAAGTACGTCGGCGAGACGGAGCGGCACATCCGCCTGATTTTCGCGCGCGCCCGCGAAAAGGCCTCCGAGGGCAGCCCCGTGGTCGTGTTCTTCGACGAAATGGATTCGCTKTTCCGCACCCGCGGCACCGGCATCTCCTCCGACGTCGAAACCACGATCGTTCCGCAGCTCCTCAGCGA
>NZ_JBFTHK010000327.1:0-1905 GCF_056394205.1 Arthrobacter sp. 10T413_2
GACGGATCCTGGACATCGGCCGGGCCTCCCGGATCTTCCCGCCTCACCTCCGCAAGGCCCTCATCGCCCGGGACCTCGGCTGCGCCTTTCCCGGCTGCACCATCCCCGCGCCCTGGTGCGAATCCCACCACATCAGCTACTGGTCCCGCGGCGGAACCACGGGCACGGAAAACGGAACCCTGCTCTGTTCCCATCACCACCACCTGATCCACAAAGAGGCGTGGACCATCCAGGTCCGGACCGGGGTTCCCTGGTTCATCCCGCCACCCCACATCGACCCCGGCCAGAAACCCCGCCGCAACCACTACTTCACACCCGCCCCACTCACCCGGGCCGCGTAACCGCAACCCGGACAATGACAGCATGATCCGATCCGAGCCACCCGTGTCATCCCGRACCCAGCAGAGACGGCGCGATTCGGGCAGCGACGGCGTCATACAGGCCAACGTGCCACCACGTGATCGCACACCAAGGGGTAACGGCAGCACGGCTGCCGTCCGCGGTGGCCACGGCTCCTTGGCACGGCCGCACGACGGCGAGCAGGATGAGTCACTGCGTTACCCGGGCCGAGTTACGACCAGGTAATCGCAGACCAGGCGGTCGCGGCAACCGGGCAGCGAAGGCGGCTTCCGGTTACGGCCGTCTGACGGACGCCCGCGCGGTATCCCGGGCAGTTGAGCAGGTTCCACGACGGCAGCCCGGGCGATGACACGGCGGCMAGCCATGAGCTTCTTCCGCATGGGGTGCCCCCGATAGGAACAGTTAGCCCGAGAGAGCTCGGGCCCGGCCTCAGCAGCGCCGGCTCAGCGCTTCACGGGAGGCGCGAGCGGGAGCAGTGCCGCCCCGGCAGTGGCCGTGTCGGCAGACATTTCCCAAACGCGGCGCAGAGCGCAGAATTTCCACCAGTGGTGTTTCAGGACGTCGGGATTGGCCCGCTGCGGACGGACTTCCGTCTCCCCTACTGCCACAGCCAGGAGGATCGGMGATTCGCCGTGCTGCCATGCTTCCCACTCCCCCGCCACGGGATCCACGAGGCTTTCTTCCGCCTTCATACCGGCGACGAGCTGCATCACGACCTTGTMATCGAGCGGTTTGACGGTGCCGTCCCGGCTGGTGCCCTTGGTCTTGTAATCGATGAGACAGGTCCGGCCATTGATCTTCGCCACGAGGTCCAGGGTGCCGGCATAGCCGACCGCCTTGTTCCACACCGTGATCTCTGGGGCGATGGGTTCAACCTGGAAGAGATCCCACCATTCATCGAATCGCGCAGCGAATGCTTCCTCACCGTTGGCGGCGAGGGCCTCGCGGGTTTCCTTCATCTGGTGCGGCCGGCCGAGCGCGCGCAGCGCAACCTGCTCACAGTAGTTGTGGACCCGGTCGCCGCGCTTTGCGGCCTCGTCCCGGTAACTCTCCGCTGCCTTGGCTGCCCGGCTGACTGCCTGGCGCAGCTTGCCGGGGCTCCCCAGGATGCCGGGGAGTTCGGGATCCTGGGCAAGGCTGTTGGCACCCATGTAGCCGAACCAGCCATCGAGTCCGTGGGGCTGTTGGCCAATCACTGTAGTGATTGACGGGACGGAGAATTGTGCCGATGTGGAGCGTGCGTACATCCGGCCATAGTCAGTGGCGTGGGCGAGGAGTGGAGCGGTCATATAAAGACTCTTTCACGGGGGTCAGACAACGATGAAAAGCAAAATGGCCCGCCCCGCTGAGTCAGCGGAACGGACCATTTCGTTGGTGGGCGATACTGGGTTCGAACCAGTGACCTCTTCGGTGTGAACGAAGCGCGCTACCACTGCGCCAATCGCCCCAACGACATTGAATGCTAGCCCACCCGGACGGATTTTAGAAATCGGCGCTGATGACGACCCAGCGACAGGGGGTCACACCTGTCGCTCGCACCAGTCC
>NZ_JBFTHK010000328.1:0-1792 GCF_056394205.1 Arthrobacter sp. 10T413_2
TCGAGTTCGGTCTCGCCCCGCTGTCCCAGCCGGTTTACGTCAACGACGGTGACCAGGTTGGTCAGGCCATAGTGTGAGGCTTTGTCCAGGGCTTCCCAGATGGAGCCTTCTGCCATTTCGCTGTCGCCACACAGTACCCACACCCGGTAGGGGAGCCGGTCCAGGTATTTCCCTGCCAGGGCCACCCCGACGCCGTCCGGAAGTCCCTGGCCCAGCKAGCCTGTCGCGAACTCCACCCAGGGCAGGGCCGGCGTCGGGTGTCCCTGCAGGCGCTGGCCGATGCGGCGGTAGCCGGTCATGAGCTCATCATCGGAAACGACGCCGACGGCCTTGAAGACCGAATACAACAGGGGAGAGGCATGGCCTTTGGAGAAAATCAGGTGATCATTGGTGTCCAGGYCMGGGKTGTCCCAGTCATAGCGCAGATGACGGCTGATCAGGACAGCCAGCAARTCTGCGGCCGACATGCTCGACGTYGGATGGCCGGAYCCGGCMGACGTGCTGGACCGGATGGAGTCCACCCGGAGCTGCGCAGCGAGTTCAGCGACCCGTGAGAGGTCCTCGCCGACGTTTCCTTGATTTGCCGCGGGCATGGCGATGTCCTTCGTCGATGGAACGTGCCGGATCCCTGCAGGGTCTCGCCGGAGGCAGAGTAAGTCAAGACTCTCCGCCCAACACCGGCGGGGCCTTGCCGGACCGGATGCGCCGGTGCATCCACGCAGATCAATCCCCCCGGCTGGACCCCGCGCTGCCATCCCTCCCGCCATGCGGTCAGGCAGGGCCACCCGGAGTGCAGATGGCCGGCCACGCCGCCACCAAACCTACGACCGGCAAGCACAACACCGCCGGCACCCAGACCGGGTGCTGCTGCCGTAATACCGTCAAACCCAACTTCTACGCCGGCGTGATCGGCGATGGACTCCAACGTGACCGGCGCAGTGAAGCMATCGGCATCCGCCTCCGCGAGGCCAGGAACGACCGCATTAACCGGTGCAGCCTGGGACGCCCCACCTCCCTCTGGCCGTCTGCCTGCGATAAACTCCCCGTCCAACCAACAAACATCCCCAGGGGCATCGTCGCGGCGCTGGAACGGACCGAACCCCGACGCGGATGCCGAAGCCCCCAACGCCTGGGGCGCCTCTCCGCCAACCGGCGTTCCGCCGGCCGGCCGGTCCCCAGGAAAGGGAATACCCGGGCGATGGTGTATGTTGCAGTTCCGTCAGAGAAGAACACCAGAAAGAGACACACCTCAGTGGCAACTGATTACGACGAAGTACGTTCCGACGTCAAGGAATCCCAGGACCGGTCCCTGGAAGCGCTGCAGTCCGCCAGCGCACCGGATGCCCGCAGCGTCGTCCGCGACCTGGACGAAGCCGACGCACTGGATGAGGCCGTGACCCCCGGCGGGGAGTTCGTTGCCGAGGAACTCATCGTCCAGGTCATTCCCMAGGCCAAGGACGAGTTCACCTGCTACTCCTGCTTCCTGGTCCGGCACCGGTCCCAGCTCGCGCGCGAACGGGACGGCCACCCGTACTGCATCGAGTGCGCGGGATAAGGCATGCCGCAAGCTGCCCGGTCACCCAAGGGAGCGATGCTTCAAATGAAAGTTCAACGCGCTCTCTCGCACCGCATGYCCCGCGCCCGGCACGGACAGCAGATTCAGGCACACAGGCCCAGGCTGTAAGCCAAGGGCGCGGCCAGCCCCCGTAGCCAGTGCTGCGGGTCAGGCTGCCAGGACTGGCGACAGGGCCTCGGATACGGCGGGGTTCTGCGTCAGGAGGCTGATCTGGTA
>NZ_JBFTHK010000329.1:0-1769 GCF_056394205.1 Arthrobacter sp. 10T413_2
ACCCTGTCCTGGTCCTGATAATTGTTGGCGATGAGGGCCGCGATGGCGGGTATCACCAGGACGGCCCCGACGCCTTCGATCACGGACCATCCGATGAAGAGGACCACGATGTTGGGACTGAGTGCGGTGAGCAGGGAGCCGCAGGCGTAGATGATGGAGCCGATGACGAAGGCGCGCCTCCGCCCCCAGACGTCGCCGAGTTTCGCGCCGAGCAGCATCAGTGAGGCCATGGTCAGCGTATAGAAGGTGATGGCAGCCTGCATCGCGGCTACGGTCGTGTTGAGATCATTCACGACTGTCGAGATCGAAACGTTCATCACGGTGCTGTCCAGCACCATGACGAATTGTGCGCAGCCTAGGATGATGCCGGCGGKCCACTTCTTCATTGGGTGACACGCAGTTCTCGAGGTGTTGTGCGCAGCCGCAGCGGGGCGCGGCGTGCGCCTGGCTCACGTCATGCCGCCCGCACCGGGCGCGCGGCGGAACTCACCACCGGTCCCCTGGCCCCGCTCACGGCACGGGCGACGATGAAGCCCATGAGGGCAGCACATGAACGGCCGGTCAGGCCCGGCTCAACGCTTTCGCCTTGAGTGCATCGAACTCGCCCTGGGTCAGGGTGCCGGCGTCGAGGAGTTCCTTGGCCTTGGCGATTTCCTGGGTGGGGGACGCCGTGGCAACGGAGCGGATGTATTCAGTCGTTTCGGCTTCCGCCTGCCGTGCACTCTTTGCCTGGCGTTCCGCCATGCTGCGGCCGCGGGCGATCAGGTAGACAAGAACGGTGAGGAACGGCACGAAAACCAGGAATAGTATCCACACGGCCTTGAGCCAGCCGTTGAGGTCGCGGTCCCGGAAAATATCGGAGATCACGGCAAAAAGTGCAAACAGGTACGAGACGAAGGCAAATCCCCAAAAGAATAGCCAGATGACGTTCCAGAATTGCTCCACGGGAGCCATCCTTTCGTTCCGAGGAAGCCCTGCTGGCATTCCCTTAAGGGCCAAAGTAGTCTTCCCTGGCACCCGCCATTAGGACCATAAGGCCTGTCTTGAGCGGGGTGGGGCCGCCATGCTCMACCTCTATGCGCGGAGAGCGCAACCGCATCGAAATCCGGCATTACCCAGGTGATATTTATCCCAATGCCCTGGCCTTGAGCATCTGGAATTCGTCGCGGGTGATCGTGCCTTCATCAAGGAGCCTTTTCGCCGCCGCGATCTGTTCGGCGGGGTTGCTGTTGGCGGTCCGACGAACGTAGTCCGCCATGTCATCACTGGCCTCGCTCTGGGTTGCGTCCTGCCGCACGGATTCCCGCACGGCCATTTGCTGCCCGTAGAACAACATGTAGGCAAGGCAACCGAGGAGCGGGAACAGGAGAACGGCCAGAATCCATAAGGCCTTTACCCACCCGGGGCGCAGACGATCCGAAAAAATGTCCTTGATGACCAGAAACAGCACTATMAGGTACGCAGCGAACATAACGAACGAAAACATGAGCCAAATGGCATCCCAAAAACCCATTGCCTCCGCCTTTCGAGAGACCTTGATGCCTTCATAAGCCGGGGCGACTCAGGCGATCGACTCAGCTCGCCCCAAGCCTACGCACGGGGCCTGCATTGTCAATGAATCGMGTTGACTCGTAGAAAACCTCCGCGTAGCCGGATACGTTGCCTCATTTGAAAACCTCCGCGTAGCGGCGTGGTTGACGGTGTTGGCGGCGGTTGCCAGCTATGCCCGTTTTCATGGAGCTCACGATGGCCCAGCGGCAGGCTGTGAC
>NZ_JBFTHK010000330.1:0-1732 GCF_056394205.1 Arthrobacter sp. 10T413_2
GATCGTACGGGCGCCTAAACTGGTCAACATCGTCCCGGCCTAGCTGGACGTAGCAGCCAGACGCACGAGCCTGACACTGGCCGCCGGCAGATGCCGGCGGCCAGTGGCGCCAAGGCCCGTGGTGCCAACGCGGCGGGCACCGACCCCGTGGCCGCAGGTCCACTCCAAACCATCCAGTCCAGGCGTCCCGACAGCAGGAGGTCCCCGGTGCCAGAGCGCGAATCAGGCTGGCCGTGGTTGCGCGAGCGGTTCGTCCGGCTCCGGCCGGGCCACCGGGCCGGCGTCGCCCCCGAAGCCGTACCGGGCGCCGTCGTGCAGGTTGCGGTGGTCACGGACTCTGCCKCCGCGCTGCCCGCCGACTGGGTCCGGGAGTTCAGCGCTGACGGCCGGCTCACGGTGGTGCCGATGCCCGTCATGGTGGGCGCCGAAATCTACGGCGAAGGCGAGGACGACATCGCCGAGACGATCGCCGTGGCCCTGGCCAGCGGAAAGCCMGTCAAGACCTCGCGTCCTTCACCGGGCCAGTTTGAACACGCCTACCGGGCGGCCGGCGGGCGTGGCTTCCAGTCCGTGGTTTCGATCCATATTTCCGGTGACCTGTCCGGGACCGCCGACGCAGCACGGCTGGCAGCCGAACGGGTCGGCATCCCTGTGGAGGTCGTCGACTCGCGGACCGTCGGCATGGCGCAGGGGATGGGCGTGCAGGGCGCCGTTGTCGCGGCGGCCGAGGGCCGGAACGCGGCTGAAGTGAAGGCCTTCGCGCAGGACCGGCTGGACCGCACCAAGGTGTACTTCTACGTTCCGAGCCTGGAACAGCTGCGCCGCGGCGGCCGGATCGGGGCGGCCGCCTCGCTCTGGGGGACCATGCTCTCCATCAAACCCATCCTTGCCGTTGACGACGGCCGGATCATTCCGCTGGAAAAAGTCCGGTCCGCGGCGAAGGCCATTGCGCGGCTGGAAGAAATCGTTGCCGCCGATGCCTCCGCCCGCCCGGCCGGGCAGGCGCGGCTGGCCGTGCATCACTTCGGCAATCAAGCCCAGGCCGAGGAGCTTGCCAGCCGCCTCGCGGCAGCGTTGCCGGCCTGTCCGCCGGCCCAGATCAGCGCCCTCCCCGCCGTCCTGGCTGCCCATGCAGGGCTCGGCGTGCTGGCAGTGATCGTGGGGGAGGGCAGTGCCCCCGGCACCGKGGAAGCGGGCGCGGACGGCGGCAGCCAGTCTGCAGGCCCGACCACGGKCGGCGTCCGTCAGTACGCCAGGGAACCGGGCACCGGCAGGGCCGCCGCTGAAACTGGCGACTAGCGCCTGTTCCTCTGCTGCGCACAGAGGACTCTGGCCGGGAAAGTGCGCTGGCGGTAAAGTCACTGCACCGAATCCCAGCGCAACCGGAGGCCGTCATGGCAATGCAGGTGCACCACGTAGCCCAGTTCGATCGCGACGTCGCCGAGGAGGTGACGAAGTGGCTGAAATACCTCAAGGGCCAAGTCACCAGTGTCCAGTTCCTCACCACCACCGTTCCGGACCCCAAGGCCGCCGACAAGTGGCGGGTGCAGTACGAGGCTTACATCACCTACCAGCAGTGACTTCCGGCAGGTAGCTGCGCCTCACGGCGTTGGCCGGGGCGTGTGCAGGTAGCTGCGCCTCACGGCGTTGGCCGGGGCGTGTGCAGGGAGGTCGCCAGGGACGTCGGCCGCGGCGTCGCTCGTGAGGTTGGTTCCGGCGTCTGATCCGGTGT
>NZ_JBFTHK010000331.1:0-1711 GCF_056394205.1 Arthrobacter sp. 10T413_2
GCCGGTTTTGGCGAAAATGTCATGGCTCTTGTTGACCGGGATGTTGTAGCCGGAGCCCCTGGTCAGCACGTTCTTCAGGGCGTAGGTGACACCGGCAGCGACATCKGGGTCGATGGTTTGCCGGCAGTCCGCGCCGGGCACAGGGTAATTCCGTCCGTGCGGGCCGGTCACCGAGTCCAGGGCGATCGGGTCGCAGTGCACTCCCTTGGCGGCGAACGTGGCGTAGGCGTTGGCCATGGTCAGCGGGGCGACGTCCTGGGTCCCGATCAGGTTGGCGATGCTGGACAGGTCGTAGGGCTGGTTYGTGTGTCCGTTGGTGACTCCTGCCGCCGTCGCCATTTTTTGGATGTTGCAGAAATCCAGCTGGGCGGCGGACTGGAAGGTGATGGTGTTGATCGACTGGTAGAGGCCCTGCAGGACACTCATCCGGTAGTAATGGTTGGGGTCGTCGTTCGGCAGCGGGGTCTGGCCGAGGACCGGGTCGTAGGATCCGGTGGTGACACCGCAGGAGTTCTTCCAGGGGTATCCGGCCCTGTAGACGCGGACTGATCCGTCCAACTGGGTGGCCATCGATTTTCCGGAGTTGAGCCATTCAGCGAAAATGAACGGTTTCATGGTGGAGCCGATCTGGAACCCGCCGGCACCGTCGAGCGGCTGGCCGTTGGCGTCCTTCTCGGGCAGGGCGAAGTTGCCCATGTAGTTGCCGGGCGCCGTGGCGGGGTTGTAGACGGTGTTTTGTGCCATGGTCAGAACCTTGCCGGTGCCGGGTTGGACGCTGACCAGCGAGGAACCGCGCTGCAGGGGATCCGCTGCGGGCATGGAGGCGTCAACTTGCTCCTGGGCGACTTTTTGGAGGGCCGGGTCCAGTGTCGTGTGGATGGTGAGCCCGCCCAGGTACAGGAGCTTCTTGCGGGCCGCTTCATCGGCTCCGAAGGCGGGGTCGTTGAGGATMAGCCGCTGGACGTAGTCGCAGAAGTACGGCGCCGTCACCGCGCCGAAGCAGCCCTGGCTGCTGGGGTGGACGTTCAGGCCGATCGGCGCTTGCACGGCGGCGTCGTGTTCCGATGCGGTGATATGTCCTTGTTGGAGCATTTTGTCCAGGACTTCGTTCCTGCGTGCCACCACGTGGTCAGGTTCGGTGAGCGGGTCGTAGTAGACCGGGCTGTTCACGACGCCGGCCAGGGCTKCGGCCTCGGGCAGGGTCAGGGCACTGGCGGGGACGTTGAAGTATTCCTGGGCGGCGGCATCGATGCCGTAGGCGCCGTTGCCGAAATAGACGATGTTCAGGTAGCCCTGCAGGATCTGGTCTTTGGAGTATTTCGTCTCCAGGGCAATGGCGAGCTTCATTTCCMGCAGCTTGTCGCCGATCGTCTTGGCGTAGCCCAGCTTGACCTGATCGCCTTTGCCCTGGGCAACGAGGGATTCGATGATCATGTTGTTCACGTACTGCTGCGTGATGGTGGAGGCGCCCTGGCGTCCGCCCTGCGCGGTCGCCACCAGGGCCCGGAGGATCCCCGTGGTGTCGATTCCCCCGTGCTGGTAGAAGCGCGCGTCCTCGATGGCKACGATCCCGTCCCGGATGAACGGGGACATCTTGTCCAGTGTCACGGGTGCACGGTTTTCCGAGTAGAAGGTGGCGATCACGGACCCGTCGTTGGCCAGCACCGTCGAGGCGGCGGGCGGGGCGTTCATGTCCAGGTCATCGGGCAGC
>NZ_JBFTHK010000332.1:0-1695 GCF_056394205.1 Arthrobacter sp. 10T413_2
GCGCGTTGGGGCAGCCGGCCCGGGACMCCAGCGCGGGGACCCGGGCCCGGAGGCAGCCAGCCGCCGCTCAGTCCGCCTTGTAGTTGAACGTCAGCTGGGCCGGGGGAGGGCCCTGCAGCATCTCCGGCGTCAGGCCGTGAAGTTCGACGAGTTGCTCGCGGAACCACACGTCGTAGGGATCGTCCGACGTCGAGAGGGCCTGGAACGCCTTGCCCAGATCCTCGGCCTCGTGGAACAGGCAGACGAAGTCCCCTTGTGGGGTCTGCATGAGGCTGGCGACTTCCCGKGTCATGCCCATGCGCTCGCGCGAGCGTTTGTGTTCTTCGGCCCGGGCCCCGCTCATCTCTGCGTCGAGTGCTTTCCAAGCCTCCAGTTTCCCGGGCAGGATCGGTGCGAACCACGTTATGCATTCCATGACGGATGTCCTTCCACGCAACGGTTTCAGCACGGTGGCAGTCCCATCGGTGCAGCTGGAATCTTAGTCCTGCGGACGACGGCGGGACAGAGGCCGCGGCAAGTTCACCGGCTGGCGCCGGGGGGGTGTCCCTATGCTTTTGGTCAAGCGGCCTGGGGACTTTTTTCCTGGTAGAGAGTTCCATTTTTGAGCATGGCGAACAGGACGTCACAGCGGCGGCGGGCAAGGCAGATGACAGCGGCGTTGTGCTTCTTTCCTTCGGCGCGTTTTCGGTCGTAGTAGGCCTTGGACGCCGGGTCGTGGCAGGAGGCGATCCACGCGGATCGGAAGAGCGCGTTTTTGAGTTGTTTGTTGCCGGAGCGGGCCGGGAATTCGCCGCGGACGGAGGTGCCGGACCGCCGGGTGACGGGCGCGATGCCCGCGTAGGCKGCGAGGTGCCCGGCGGTTTTGAAGCTGCTGGCATCGCCGATGGTCAGGAGTATCGTCGCTGCGGTCTTGATGCCGACTCCCGGCATGGACATCAAGACCCGGGAAAGAGGGAAATCGTCCAGGAGTTTCTCGACTTCGTCGGCGACGATCGTGCGCTGGTGTTTGAGTTCCTTGATCTGGGCTGCAACGCGCGGGATGACGAGTTMCACGGCCTGTGTTCCGGCGACGGTCACGGTC
The DNA here is from genome assembly GCF_056394205.1 of Arthrobacter sp. 10T413_2. Lineage (NCBI taxonomy): Bacteria > Bacillati > Actinomycetota > Actinomycetes > Micrococcales > Micrococcaceae > Arthrobacter > Arthrobacter sp. 10T413_2. The sequence goes on from NZ_JBFTHK010000332.1 coordinate 1,082, forward strand.
TGCTCTCCGAGCGCGGTGAAGATTGCATTTACGAGCTGGACGGGGTCTTTCCGGCTGTGGTGGCGGGCCCAGCGCAGCACGTTGGTGCGGCCTGCGGTGCGCAGGCCCGTGGGACCGGCGTATTTGATCAGCAGGTCCAGGACCAGTGGACGGGTCAGGACCGTGCCGGGAAAGGCGCGTTCCAGAGCCGGGAAGATCTGCAGCAGCAGGGACCGCAGCCGGTTKATCGCGCGGGTGCAYTCGTGGGTCAGATCGGCGTCAAACCCGGAGAGCACCTTCAGCGCCGAGAGCACCTCGCTGTCCCGGTCCACGGCCCGCAGCGTGTGAGGCATCGCCCTGGCCGTCTCGGCAATGATGAACGCGTCCCGGGCATCCGTTTTCGAATTCCCGGGATACAGGTCCGCCGCTTTGCGCATCGCCAGCCCGGGCAGGTAAGCGACTTCGCAGCCGCAATCCCGGGCCACCGCCACGGGCAGCGCACCGATAGTGTTGGGCTGGTCCACGACTCAGCACGTTCCCATGCTCTGCTGCAGCGTCGTGAAAAGCTCCCGCAGCCGGGCTTCGTCCTGCGGCAACGGCTTATCAAAAAGGCGTTCGCCGGCTCGGCTCAGCGC
>NZ_JBFTHK010000333.1:0-1671 GCF_056394205.1 Arthrobacter sp. 10T413_2
GGATTCCGCGAAGGACCAGGCCGCCCCGCAGAACTCGCGGACCACCACACCCGGGCCTAACTCCGAAACCAGATCACGACCGAACCCGTCCCCGACCCTTCCCACCGATTACAAGAAGTGTTTGACAAAGGAGTCATCATGGAAGCAGATCACAAATCATTGGCCGCGCTTGACCCCACGGGCCGGCTCTATAACGAAGACCTCGCTCCCGCCACGGAACGAAAATGGACCTCATACAGCTTTTTCGCGGTATGGATGTCCGCAATCCACAACATCGGCACGTACACCTTCGTTGCAGGCCTGTTTGTCATCGGGCTCACTGGCTGGCAGGTCCTGGCGGCCATTCTGATCGGCACCRCAATACTGTTCTTCGGCATGAACTGGGCAGGGAAGATGGGGCAGMGGACGGGCGTACCCTTTCCTGTCATGGCCAGAATCAGCTTCGGGATCTGGGGAGCCAACATTCCTGCCCTCATCCGCGCGGTTATCGCCATCTGCTGGTACGGCATCCAGACATATCTTGCATCCATGGCCGTCGTCGTGCTCCTCCTGAGAATAGATCCCGACCTCCAGCAATGGCAGAACCAGAGTTTCCTCGGGCTATCCCTCCTTGGTTGGRCCTGCTTCATTCTGCTGTGGATCCTGCAACTTCTGGTCATCACCCGGGGAATGGAGGCCGTCCGTCGCTTCCAGGACTGGGCCGGCCCCATCGTCTGGGCTGTGATGCTGGGGATGGCTGTCTGGCTTCTTGCTTTGGCCGGCTGGAACATCCCGATGGACCTGTCAATCAATCCGCTGGCTGGCGGAGACGTGGTCCGTGGCGTACTCACCGGAGCCTTCCTCCTTGTCGCGACATACGCCACCATGTTGCTGAACTACTGCGACTTCACGCGCTTTSCCAAGTCGGAKCGGTCCGTGATCCKCGGAAATTTCTGGGGAATCCCAGTAAACTTCGCAGCCTTCGCTGCCATMAGCATCACTATGACAATTGGAACTGTCGTCGTCTTCGGTAAGGCCATCACCGACCCTGCTCTGATCCTGGCCAAAGTTCCCGATACCTTCGTCCTGATCATCGGCGCAGTCATGTTCATCGTCGCCACAATCGGCGTGAATGTCGTCCTCAACTTCGTCTCCCCCGCCTACGACCTCGCCAATGTCTGGCCCAAGCACATCAACTTCCGCCGCGGAGGCATCATCAGCGCCGTACTGGCGCTCCTTGTCATGCCGTGGAACCTGTACTCGAATCCCGTTGTAGTCAACTACTTCCTCGGCGGTCTGGGGGCTTTCCTGGGCCCCCTGTTCGGAATCATGGCCGCAGACTACTTCCTGATCAACCGMGGAGTCATCAACCTCAGGGACCTCTACCGCTCGGATGAAACGGGCGAGTATTTCTTCCGGAAGGGATTCAACCCCAAAGCCATCGCCGTCTTCATCCCGACGGCAGCCATCGCCGCCGTCATGGCACTCGTCCCMGTGCTCAGCGCGGTGGCMGCCTTTGCATGGCCCGTCGGGCTTGTCCTCGCCGGCGTTGGCTACTATCTGGCCATGGGAGTGGCTGTGAAACCAGCCKCAATCCAGGTTGAGCCKGAAGCCCAGCTCGAGCCCGCCGAATGACGAGCTGAACCGCACCAAGCTACTTAACTAGAGTTGGGCTGGAGACCACTTTCGTGG
>NZ_JBFTHK010000334.1:0-1623 GCF_056394205.1 Arthrobacter sp. 10T413_2
GCGTGGACGAGCGCGTCCCGGCTGATTCCCTGAAGTTCGGTGCGCGGGTGCTCAACACCCTGCTCACCAACTACTGAGCGGACGCGCCGCCATGACGCCCGAGGACATCCTTGCGGAGCCGCTGCTGGACCGGATCCGCGGCCGGGCCGCCGGCTATGACCGCGACAACGCCTTCTTCCACGAAGACCTCGCGGACCTGACGGCGGCCGGTTACCTGAAGATCTTCGTCCCCGCGTCCGACGGCGGCCTGGGACTCGGACTGGCCGATGCGGCGCAGCTGCAACGCCGGCTCGCGACGGCGGCGCCCGCCACCGCGCTGGCGGTCAACATGCACCTGGTGTGGACCGGCGTCGCGCATGTCCTGGCCGCCCGGGGCGACTCCTCACTGGATTTCGTCCTCAAGGAGGCGGCACAGGGTGAGGTCTTCGCTTTCGGGAACTCGGAGGCCGGGAACGACTCCGTGCTGTTCGATTCCCGCACCGAGGCGGCCCCCTTGCCCGACGGCGGCTACAGCTTCACCGGCCGCAAGATCTTCACGAGTCTGTCCCCGGCGTGGACCCGGCTGGGGATCTTCGGGAAGGACGCCTCCGCCGCGGACGGCGCCGGGGAACTGGTCCACGGATTCATCACCCGGGACACACCCGGGTACAAGATCCTGCCCGACTGGGACACCCTCGGCATGCGKGCCAGCCAGTCCAATACGACGGTCCTGGACGGTGCCGTCGTGCCGGCGGAGCGGATCTTCCGGAAGCTTCCCGTGGGTCCCAACGCGGACCCCTTGATTTTCGCGATCTTTGCCTGCTTCGAGACCCTGCTTGCAGCGGTGTACACGGGCATCGGGGAACGGGCCCTCACGCTCGGGGTGGAGGCCGTGAAGCGCCGGACATCCTTCAAGAACGGCGGCCGCAGTTACGCCCAGGATCCGGATATCCGCTGGAAGGTGGCGGAAKCGGCAATGGCCATGGATGCGCTCTACCCGCAGCTGTCCCGCGTGGCAGCCGACGTCGACGAACTCGCGGACCTGGGCAACCAGTGGTTCCCCCGGCTCGTGGGCCTCAAGGTCCGGGCGACGGAAACCGCCCGGACCGTGGTGGATCTCGCCATCCGGGTGTCCGGCGGCTCCAGCTACTTCCGCGGCTCCGAGCTGGAGCGGCTGTACCGGGACGTGCTCGCGGGTATGTTCCACCCGTCGGACGATGAATCAGCGCACAACACCGTGGCGAACGCCTGGCTGGGTCCGCTGGACACGCCCTGACTGGACACGGCTTTGAGCGGCCCGGKGGCGTCCTAGACGGTGCGCTGGACCTGGATGACCTTGCGGCGCAACCAGAAGCGGCGTCCGCCGCCCACATAGAGGCGGCTGCGCTCCAGCTCCCATTTGCCGTACTCGGAATGCTCCACGAGCCGGCGCCGGGCCTCGGGCAGAGAATYCTCAGGACCCACCGTCAGGACGAGGTACTCGTACTGCTTGACATAGTCCCGTTCCCGCCGGACCGAGCTGCTCAGAAAATGTTCTTTCATTGCTCTCCATTTTCGTCTTTTTCCGGCTAACGTGAAGTCATGAGCATCGATCCGCGTGTCGCGCTTCAATCCCTGACCTCTGCACTGGAAGAACACCTGGCG
>NZ_JBFTHK010000335.1:0-1622 GCF_056394205.1 Arthrobacter sp. 10T413_2
GAAATCGTCCCGGCCCGCAACGCCGCCAGGGATAGCGGGAGTGCCGTTGTCAGTGCCCGGGCCTCGGACAAGAGCGCCCCGGCGGTGCGTTCGCTCACGGTCAGGACACAGGCCACCTCGGCCACCAGCGCCATCTCCTGGACGGCGCGGTCCCGCACGGATCCCGCCGGCGGGGCCAGGAACCTGGCCGCCTGCGCGTAGTCGGCGGCCAGCGTCACCTTCAGCGCCGCCGTCCGGGCCTCCAACCGGGCCACCTCAGCCAACCCGTCCAGCAACCCGTCCGCCAGATCCCGCAACGGATCAGCGTCCCGCAGGGCATCAGCATCCCGCACGGCATCAGAGTCACCCACGGCATTGGCCTCCCGGTCAGCGGCGGGCAGATCAGACCGGTCCGCGCCGGACCCGAGCAAGGCAGCCAGCACAGCAACAGACGCGGCAACGGCCTCCACCGCCGCCCTGGCGTCCGCGMCGGCGTCCATACCGCCATCMACGCCCGAGGCTGCTCTGCTCTCCACACCCACAGCATCTCAGGAGCCACCGACAAAAATGGCGACATGGCCTGTTCTCGACGCGGGTGCTGTCTTAATCACCAAAAATCGTTTGAGAGCTGGTGTTCGGGCCGCTCCGCATATCCAACAATCGTGCCGATTCTACTGAGGCAATGTTGCAAGCGGCCCTTGCACCCTTGGAGAGTCGGGCCAGGTTTGGGTGCGCGAGTTCAGACAGGGCAGCAGTGACGTTGGCTGGAGCCCCGCTCAGGTGGCCTGTGCCAGAGTCTCCGAGAGTCGTGGGAGTATTTGTCCGCGCCAGCCGCCGCCCATAATCCGGTGGGCGACCACGTGGCTGGGCTCCTCCGGGTCAAATCCTTCATGCACGAGGAACAAGCGGGTACCGCTGCCTTCTGGGACCAGCGTCCACGTGACGGTACTGCTCAGGTTGTTGCCGGCATTGGCATCCCGCCAGGAGATCCGCAGAAGTCTTTCCGGATCGATTTCGAGCACTTCGCTCGCGACCAGGCCGCTGAAGCCTGCGGCAGGCACCGGCGTTCCCCGCATCGTGTATCGGTGACCGACCACCGGCTGGAAGTCGTTCTCCATGAGCCACGTGGCGATCAGGTCCGGTTCTGTGAGCGCACGCCACACCTTCGAGGGCGGGTGGGGGAGAAATTCGTCGAGTTCAATCGCGGTCAATGTGGCTGACATCATGGGTCCTTGAGGTTGTCGAGGGTGGTGTTCAGGTCTTTCAGGCGGCCGCGCCAGAACATCTCGAACGKAGACAACCACGAGGCGACGTCTGCCAGGGGCTCGGGCGTCAAGGTGTAACGGATCGCACGGCCATCGCGTTGCTCGGAAACGAGGCGCCGATCCAGGAGGACCTTCATGTGCTCAGACACGCTGGGCCGGGCCATGTCGAACTGCTCCGCAATTTCGCCGGCAGTTCGAGGGCCACGAAGCAGGAGGAAAAGAATGTCCCGCCTGGTCGGGTTGGCCAGCGCGCCAAAGAGCAGGTCGGCCGGAGAGTCTTTCGTTCTGACAGGCACCGTACGACTTTATGTAGGAAAAAAGCCTACGCGTCAAACGTTGCTGGACGGTATTCGGATGGAGACCGCGCCGGGACCACAT
>NZ_JBFTHK010000336.1:0-1622 GCF_056394205.1 Arthrobacter sp. 10T413_2
CCGCCATGCATGACGCCAGCAGCACMTCCGTCATCGAGGATGACCCGTCCATCGGCGGCGATATGAAGTCATCCCCCGCCAGGCTTTGCAGCGGGATGGACGTTTCGCGGGCCAGCGGGTGATCCAGCGGGAGCACAGCCCCGATTTCCTCKCGGGCAACCAGCCGGGCCGTGACCGAGGGGACCGGGGTTTCGGGGAAGCCGACGAAGGCCAGGTCAAGGGTGCCGTTTGCGACGCTCGCCAGGCCGTCCGCCGTKCGCACCCTGCTGGTGAGGTCCAGTTCGATGTCGGGATACCGACGCCGGACGGCGCGCGTGAGCGGCGGAAGGGTCAAATGGTTCACCGCCCCGGAGAAACCGATCCGGATCTTGCCCCGGATGCCCGCGACCTCCGTTTGGGCGGCCTCGCGGGCCAGGCGCATTTCCTGCAGCACGCGGTAAGCCCGTGGCAGGAGGGCGTGGCCGGCGGGCGTCAGCGCCACGCTGCGGGTGTTGCGCTCAAAGAGCCGCGTCCCGAGGTCGGCCTCGAGCTTGCGGATCGTCTGGCTCAGCGGGGACTGCGAGGTATGCAGGCGCACCGCCGCGCGGCCAAAGTGGAGCTCTTCGGCAACCGCCACKAACGCTTCAAGCCATCGGATTTCGGTCATTTCAGGCGCCCTAACTCCTCGCCGCGGCGGCCCCTCGCGGACCCCTGTCCAGCGCTCGCGTGATGCGGATAATGCTATGAATCAAAACAATAGTGCGGCTATTGAGCCTGCTTCAAGCCTGATGCCCCGCCCGGAGTGGATCACGCCAGGGGGTGCTTTATCTCAAACAGCACTGTATGATTTATACAGATCATCGACAGCGCGGAGACGTTGCACCGCATCCCTCAATCCCCTCGTCCTGGAGCCCTGTCATGTCGCTACGCCTCGTCCGCCGCACCGTCGGTCACACCCTTTCAGCCTCCCACCACCCGCCCCGCCGGCACCGGCGGGGACGGCCCCTCCGGCYGGCCGGGGTCGTGGCGCTGAGCCTCGCCGGGCTGCTGCTCGCCTCCACCTCAACAAACCTCATGKTGGAACAGGTCGAAAAGACCAACACGGTCGCCTACGGTCAGAAGGTCCACATCACCGAGGGAAACATCAACGTCACCAGGACCGGCGGGACCGGACYCGCGATCGTACTGCTCAGCGGACTGGGAACCCCGGCCCCGGGCCTGGATTTCGCCCCGCTGATCCGCGAGCTGGAAGGCTACCAGGTCATTGCCGTGGAGGGGTTCGGCTACGGCTACAGCGACATGACCGCACGGCCCCGGACCATAGAAAACATCTCTGACGAACTTCACGAAGTGCTGTCCACACTCGGCGTCAAGGCGCCATATATACTCATCGGGCACTCCATTGCCGGCTTCTCCACCCTGTACTACGCCAACAAATATCCGCGCGAAGTGTCCGCGGTGATCGGCATCGACCCGACCGTCCCGGCAAGCAAATCACCCTCGACCGGGACCACCGCCCCCGCGGAGACGGCCGCAGCGGACTACTCCTGGGCGCACATTCCTTCGACCCTGGGCCTGGTCCGCTGGGTCACAGCCCTGGGTTACGGGGAGYCCGGGGGTGACAGCTTCACGCCGGCCGAACG
>NZ_JBFTHK010000337.1:0-1597 GCF_056394205.1 Arthrobacter sp. 10T413_2
CACTGCGGCTGTAGCTCAATGGTAGAGCCACTGCGGCTGTAGCTCAATGGTAGAGCGCTAGCTTCCCAAGCTTGATACGCGGGTTCGATTCCCGTCAGCCGCTCCAATCCTCTCCTCCGCCTCGGGCGCCGCCCCGCTCCGGCCTCCCATTAGGTTCCTACCTGTATCGTCAGAAGTCAGGAACCTCYTCGGTTCCGCTACAGGAGCAATCATGGCTGACAAGTCCCCCCGTCAAGCAGCATCCAAGAAATCCGGCAAATCCATCAAGGAAAAGCGCGCTGACAAGAGGGCCGCCTCAGCGCCGGCCAGCTCCCTCGACAAAGTGACCGCCGCCAAGACGGCGAGCCCCAAAAAGAAGTGATCGGGTCCCCGAACCGCCTCACCCTCGGCATCCTCGCCAGCACACGAAAACCCGACKAGCGACGCCTGCCCATCCATCCCCTGCACCTGGACCGCATCGCGCCKGAAATCMGGGAGCAGCTGATCCTTGAGGAAGGCTACGGCGAGCGTTTCGGCGTGTCGGACGAGCACCTCRCGTCCCTCGTGGGGCGCATCGCCCCGCGCCGGCAGCTGATGGCGGACGCCGACGTCGTCCTCCTGCCCAAGCCGCAGCCCGAAGACCTTGCCGAACTCCGCGACGGTCAGGTCCTCTGGGGCTGGCCGCACTGCGTCCAGGACCGGGCCATCACCCAGCTGGCGATCGATAAGAAACTCACGCTCATCGCCTTCGAGGCCATGAACCACTGGGCTAGCGACGGCGGCTTCGGCCTGCATGTCTTCCACAAGAACAACGAGCTCGCCGGCTACTGCTCCGTGCTGCATTCCCTGGCGCTGACCGGGTCCACCGGGGACTACGGCCGCCGGCTGAGCGCCGTCGTGATCGGCTTCGGCGCAACGGCCCGCGGCGCGGTAACTGCCTTGAACGCCCACGGCGTCCACGACGTGCAGGTGCTGACCAACCGCGGTGTTGCCGCGGTCGGCTCGCCCATCCACTCCGTCCGGATCGCGCAGTTCGACCACGACAGCAACGCGCCGTACCTCAGCGAGGTCATCACGGAGCGCGGGCGCGTGCCGCTGGCACCGTTCCTCGCCGAGAGCGACATCGTGGTCAACTGCACCCTGCAGGACCCCAACGCGCCGCTGACCTACCTGCGCACCGAGGACCTGGCCGCTTTCCGGCCCGGCAGCCTGATCGTGGACGTGTCCTGCGACGAGGGCATGGGGTTCAGCTGGGCGAAAACCACCTCCTTCGCCGAGCCGACGTTCAAGGTCGGCGACCACATCGACTACTACGCGGTGGACCACAGCCCGTCCTACCTCTGGGATTCCTCCAGCTGGGAGATCAGCGAGGCCCTGCTGCCGTTCCTCAAGACCGTGATCACCGGCCCCGAGGCCTGGACCGCGAACGAGACCATCCGCCGTGCGATCGAAATCCGCGACGGCGTCGTCCAGAACCCGGATGTGCTGCAGTTCCAGCACCGGGAGCCGGGCTACCCGCACGTKCCGCTGGCCGGATAGCGGCTACGGACGGTTTCAGCACCGTTCCCGGGTTTTAGCTGCGATATCGGACAGCCGCGGCGTGGATCCACGCCGCGGC
>NZ_JBFTHK010000338.1:0-1570 GCF_056394205.1 Arthrobacter sp. 10T413_2
GTTATGAGCCCTCAAAACGGCCCCTGCTGCGAGCTAGTTGGGGGAGCCGTTATGAGCCCTCAAAACGGCCCCTGCTGCGAGCTAGTTGGGGGAGCCGWGGGCGGCCAGGTCAGCCGGTGCGGGCGACGGCAGGAAGTTTTTTGCGGGTGGCCGTCAGTTTTGCCGCTTCCGGCGCCCKATGTTCTGCGGATGAATGGAGGAGTGGAAATCAGCAACAGCAATAAGGGACTGGGCCTGTTCCGGGCCACCGGGATCTATGTCGGGGCGATCCTCGGTTCGGGTGTCCTGGTGCTCCCGGCTATGGCGGCCGACGTGGCCGGCCCGGCCTCACGGGTCCCCACAGCCCTTGGTAGCCCTTGACACGGTGAGATGTCTAACCCAGGCGAGGCGTAGGAGCCGCAAATCGTGCCGGCTCCTACGCCCTAAATCGCACCTACCAACGGGAGAACTGACCTTCATATAGGCCGGCCGGATCGATCTTCGGCGGTCAAACGACTACTGGTGTGGCGGCGGAGGTCTTCGCGGTGGTGGTGTAGCCGGTCTTGGTTCMGGTGACGGTGATGGTGAGGGTCTTGCCGGTATCGGCCGCGGCGATCTTGTAGGTCGCGGCGGTCGCGCCGAGGATGGCGACGCCGTTGGCTTTCCACTGGTACGTCAGGGTCACCGGTGACGGTCCCCAGGTTCCGGGGACCGCGGTCAGGGTCGAGCCGACCTTCGCGGTGCCCGTGATGGTCGGCACCGGCGCCGTCAGAGAGCCTTTCGCGACTACTGCTGTGGCGGTAGAGGTCTTCGCGGTGGTGGTGTAGCCGGTCTTGGTTCCGGTGACGGTGACGGTCAGGGTCTTGCCGGCATCGGCCGCGGCGACCTTGTAGGTCGCGGCGGTCGCGCCGAGGATGGCGACGCCGTTGGCTTTCCACTGATACGTCAGGATCACCGGTGACGGTCCCCAGGTTCCGGGGACCGCGGTCAGGGTCGAGCCGACCTTCGCGGTGCCCGTGATGGTCGGCACCGGCGCCGTCAGGGAGCCTTTTGCGACTACTGCTGTGGMGGCGGAGGTCTTGGTAATGGAGGGGTACCCCGCCTTGCTGCCGGTTACTTTCAGGGTGATGGTCTTGCCAAGGTCGGCGGCAACCAGTGTGTAGGTTTTGCCCGTTGCCCCGGTAATGGCGGTTCCGGAGCGGAACCACTGGTAGCCGAGCACGTCCGGCGTGGGCGACCAGGTTCCCGTCACAGCCGTCAGGGTCCGACCCACCTGGGGAGTCCCGGAGATGCCTGGCACAGGAGTTGCGGACCAAATCCAGCCCATGTTGAGGGTGTAGGTCTTGCCCCAGCCTGCCCAGCTGTCCCAGCCATCGATTCTGATGTAGGCACGGCCAGCGGGGAGGTTGATTACTTGGCTGGCGAGCCAGCTGCCGTCGGCGGCGGAGCCGTCGAGGTCGAAGCTGTAGAGGTTGGTGCCGTTGGCGTTATAGATGTTGAGCGTGTAGGCGGTTCCGGTTCCGAGCCCGGCGGGGAACTTGAAGTTCAGGCCGGCCCGGCCTGCCTTGGGCAGGTCGATGGCGTAGTAATC
>NZ_JBFTHK010000339.1:0-1539 GCF_056394205.1 Arthrobacter sp. 10T413_2
CCCGCGGCGACTCCTCCGACAATGACCGTCTTCATCTTTTCGTCCCTGCTTCCTAAAGGTTCCACTCGCTGTGGTCTGTCGGCCGGGGTCCCGGTTCCGGGACCCACAGCAGGGGGCACCTCCGGGACGCGACAAGCGGTCCCTGCCCATCCGTCGTTCCAGCTGCTGTTGTTCCGGTGTCAACGCCGTTACCTTGGCGTGCCGGCCATGAACAATCGCGAGCCATTGGAAATGCAGAACGCCTACTTCGCGGCGCACCACACCGGCTCGAATTTTGCCCGCCGTGTACCACCGTCACGCTAGCCGCCGCACCAGACAGCTCAACAGGGTCTTAGGTCCATGGTCAACGGCCCGGATCCCGGCCAAGACAGCCATGGCAACGGCCGTAGGTGTCGGCCTMTCCTGGCACCGTCAAACGCCAAGCCGGGGCGACMMGGCCTGCGTCTGCCGAACCGGCGATACAGCGGTCGTGGCGCTGAAGGGCCCGGGATCACCCCCTGCGGGTGAGGCGCCCGTGCCCGGCGGAGCCAACACTGGTGGTACCTGCCAGTGATTGTGCTGCCAGGGCAACGGATGCGTATGTTCGCCAGGTAGCCACGGCGGGCCCGAGCGACGAGCTCACCAGGGACACATCGCTCATGGACGCTGGAAGCAACATTGTTGGGGGTTTGAGCGGATCAAGAGCTGAGTGGTCGCCTGGCTCKGGCCGGTCGTGGCAATTGAGAGTCACGCAAGGCGTTGACGTGKATTTACCCCGTCCTGGTCCGAGGAGGCCCCCGATGAACGAATACCCACTGATCGCCGACCACGGGCTCATCGGCGACCTTCAAACAGCTGCGCTGGTGGCAACAGACGGCACTCTTGACTGGTTCTGCAGCCCGCGCKTCGACTCCCCCAGCATCTTCGCCTCTCTCTTGGACAGGCAACACGGCGGTCACTTCAGTACCCGTCCACGCGACGAGGCGTTCGCCACGAAGCAACTCTATCTACCCGACACGGCCATCCTGATCACGAGGTTCCTGACCGAGGGCGGGGTTGGCGAACTCATCGACTTCATGCCGATCGCCAGCGCCTCGCCCAGCGACCGGCACCGGCTGGTGCGCATGCTGCGCTGCGTGCGGGGACAGATCTCGTTCGACATCGAAGTGGCTCCCCGTTTCGATTACGGGCGGCGGGCCCACCAGGTGGACCTCAGCGACGACGGAGCGCTCTTTGATGCCGGCGAAACACGCCTGGCACTCAGCCTCATCCTCGAGGAAAACGACSGCCGGCTCTCCGGCAAGAACGTCACGGAAGCGGGTGACCTTCACAACACGCTGCATCTGGAACAGGGCCAAATGCGCGGTGTTGTCCTGGAAACAGGCCCGGATGTGGTGCCCCGCATCATGCATCCTGCTGAGGCCCAGCGGCTGGTCGACGACACCTCCCGCTTCTGGCATGACTGGGTCAGCCAATCCACGTACGCCGGCCGCTGGCGCGAGGMGCTGGAACGCTCGGCCATCACGCTGAAGCTCCTGACCTATGCGCCCACCGGTGCCC
>NZ_JBFTHK010000340.1:0-1465 GCF_056394205.1 Arthrobacter sp. 10T413_2
GGCGTGGACACCACCKGCATCCTGCGCGCCCTCGTCAGCACCGCCCGCGGCCAGAAGCAGGGCGCGTCCACGATCACCCAGCAGTACGTGAACAACGTCATCAACTCCTCGCTGGAGGCCGAAGGCAAGGGCGACGAGGTCCTCCTCAACGGCGTCAACAAGGGCGTAGGGGACAAGCTCCGGGAAATGAAGCTGGCCATCGCGCTGGAGAAGAAGTTCACCAAGGAGCAGATCCTTGAGGGCTACCTGAACATCGTGTTCTTCAACCGGGACGCCTACGGCATCGAAGCCGCATCCAAGTTCTTCTTCAGCACCACCGCCAAGGACCTGACCCTGCCGCAGGCGGCACTTCTCGCCGGCGTCGTGAACAGCCCCTCCTTCTACGACCCCATCTCGAACCCGGACAACGCCAAGGTCCGGCGCGACCTCGTGCTCAAGGCGATGCTGACCCAGGGCAAAATCAAGCAGGCCGACTACGACGCCGCCGTCGCGACGCCGRTGGAAACCAAAGTCACCCAGCCCCGCCAGGGCTGCGCCTATTCGCAGACCGCACCGTACTTCTGCGACTACGTGTTGCACCTGCTCCTGAACAACCCGGCCTACGGGGCCGACGCTGCCGAGCGCGAGCGGAAGATCTTCCGCGGCGGCCTGACCATCAAGACCACGCTGGACCCGCACGCCCAGGCTGTGGCCCAGTCCCAGGTTGATGCTTCGGCCGGCGCCAACCCGGACAAGTGGGGCGCCTCGCTGGTGTCCGTGCAGCCGGGCTCCGGCAAGATTATTTCCATGGCCCAGAACACCGTCTGGTTCCCGGCCGACGGCAAATTCGACCAGACCCAGAACTTCAACGTGGACAGCCAAGACGCCAAGGGCAACGACCTCAACGGTCTGGGCGGCTTCCAGCCCGGCTCCACCATGAAGCCCTTCACGTTCGCGGAATGGCTCAATGAGGGCAAGTCCATGAGCACTCTGCTCAATGGCGCCGTGCGCCGATATCCGCAGAATTTCCCCTGGAAGAACACCTGCCCGGMCCCGACCGTMGGCTGGTATGACGMGACCAACGGCACCCATGACCTGCAGAACGCGGAAGAGGGCTACTACAAGTACATGTCCGTCCTCGACGGGCTTGCCAACTCCATMAACACGATCACCTTCGCTACGGCGGCCCAGGTGGATCTCTGCGGGATCCAGAAGATCGTCGACGCCGTCGGCATCCACGGCGGCCTGCCGAGCACGGACAACCCCAATCCCCAGGTGCCGATGACCACCCTCGGTAACCTCATCGGCTCCACCCAGACGGCGCCGCTGACCATGGCAAGCGCGTTCGCCACGTTCGCCAACGACGGCAAGTACTGCGAACCGATCGCCATCGATTCGGTGACGGACGCCACCGGCGCCCAGCTGCCGGYCCAGACGCCCAACTGCCGGGACGCGATCAATCCGGATRTGGCCCACGGCGTCGCGT
>NZ_JBFTHK010000341.1:0-1458 GCF_056394205.1 Arthrobacter sp. 10T413_2
GGGCGGTGGTGATGATGGTCGCGGTCCGGGACGCGATCTCCCCGGCGGCGACGGCAGCGCCGAGTTCCTCGTGCACGGCCGGCACCGGTGCTCYGGTGAGTCCCTGGCGGGGCAGCAGGTCCGCGGCCTGGGTCAGCCGGCGCCGGGCCTCGGGCGCGCTGATCCGCAGCCGCGCCCGCAGGAACTCGGTGGCATTCTTGTAGCCGTCGTCGGTCGCGGCGCACACGCCGGCCGGCCCGCCGCTCCCGTCAAATGCCGTCCAGCCGCCGGCCTCAGCCCAAACCTCAGATCCGGCGTCGGTTCCGGCGGGGGTGTCTTGTGTCCAGCCGGTGAGCCAGCCCGCCGGCGTCGTCTCKGCGGCCCGGCCCGCCGGCGTCGGCCGGGTCCAGGCTGTCTGTTTGCGGGTCCGGTCCACCGCGGCKGCGGCGATGAGCTGGAAGTATTCGACCGTCCKGGAGAATTCCTCCACACGGCCGGCGAAGTCCGCGGCTTCGAMCAGGGAGAACCGGGCCGCCTCAGCACCCGCGGCCGGGGCAGAAGCCCGCAGCAACGCCAACGCCGAATCAACCACGCCGCCGACACCATGGTCCGCAGCGCCGTTGGCGGCAGCGTTCGCGGCGCCGCCCAAAGTACCGTTCCCGGCATGGTCTGCGCCACCGCCGTGTGATGCTTCAAGCGCCCCGGCCGCGGCGGCCAGACGGGKAGGCCGCGAGGACGCGACCGGGCCGGCCCACGGGGCCAGCTCCGGGATGAACGCTCCAACGCCTTCCATGTCTCAACGATCCCAGAGGGGTCCGACAAAAAAGACCGAACMGGTGCGGCCGCGACGCGACGCCACATCCGGCTGCCGCCCCGGCAGGCAACGGCGGCACGATGCCGGGCAACGTAACTCCGCGTACGACAAGAGTGGACTTCATCAAGGCGGGCGGCCTGCCGGAGCCGCCGGTGCTCAACGAAACGTGACCACGCACCCTGCCGGGTGCGTGGTCACGGATGTGCAGGTAAACCGGCTGAGCCTGCCCAACGAGGGCGGACGAGGGCCGGCCCTGACGAGAAAATGGGCCCCGTCCTGCTGGCTGCCGGCGAGGACCCGCTAAAGCTTCAGGATGGCGGTGAGGCGCTCGGTGTCGTGCCGGGTCCGGGTCCTGCCGAGGTACACCACGGCCGCGAYGGAGGCTGCGGCACCCAGGATCAGCGGCAGGATCCACGGAATCCAGGTCAGGCCCGGCTGGTAGCCGAACCCGGCCGCCATGAAGATGATCCAGCTCAGCATGCCGACGAAGGCGGCCACTCCGGCCGGCACGCTGATGCCGTACTTCGTGTGCCGCTTGTCRTTGGCCCACACCACAAAGCCCACAGCAACGGTGACCATGGCGACCACAATCAGGGAAAGCATTCAGGACCCCTCGGGCTAAGAAAACGACAGTGAAGAAACCGCAGTGAAGAACGGTGCTAGAG
>NZ_JBFTHK010000342.1:0-1452 GCF_056394205.1 Arthrobacter sp. 10T413_2
TTCCGCAGCTCCTCAGCGAGATCGACGGCGTCGAACGGCTGGACAACGTGATCGTGATCGGCGCCTCCAACCGCGAAGACATGATCGATCCGGCAATTCTGCGCCCGGGCCGCCTGGACGTCAAGGTCAAGATCCAGCGTCCCGACGCCGAGGCMGCCGCCGACATCTTCAACAAGTACATCACCACGGACCTGCCCTTCCACGAGTCCGACCTCGCCGAGCACAACGGCGACGTCCAGGCCACCGTGGACGCCATGGTCCAGCGGACCGTCGAGGCGATGTACTCCACCGAGAAGTCCAACGAATACCTCGAGGTGACCTACGCCAACGGCGACACCGAAATGCTCTACTTCAAGGACTTCAATTCCGGCGCCGTGGTGCAGAACGTCGTGGACCGGGCCAAGAAGTACGCCATCAAGGACCTGCTGACCATCGGGCAGAAGGGCCTGCGCATCGATCACCTGCTCCGGGCGGTCGTGGATGAATTCCGTGAGCACGAGGACATGCCCAACACCACCAACCCGGATGACTGGGCACGGATCTCCGGCAAGAAGGGTGAGCGCATCACGTACATCCGCACCATCGTCCAGKGCAAGGCCGGCCAGGAGCCCGGGAAGTCCATCGAGACGATGCCCAGCACAGGGCAGTACCTGTGACGGCTGGTGTCCCGGGACGGCCGGCCGACACGGCCGGCGGCCTGCCCGTCGGCGGTGCGATGCGGGTGATGGGCTCGGAAACCGAGTACGGCATCCACGCGCCGTCGGCCCCCGGCGCCAACGCCACCATGATGTCTGCCCGCGTTATCCAGGCGTACGCCCAGGTAACGCGGCAGCGGGCGGCCGGCGGGGCCGAAACCCGGTGGGACTACACCGACGAAGAGCCGTTGCACGACGCCCGCGGCTGGACCTTGGAGCGCAGCAGCGCGGACCCCGAACAGCTCACCGACCAGCCTCCGGTCCTKGACGCCGAGGCCATAGCCCTCGCCTACGGGMGGCAGGAGCTTGAGGCCGACGGCGAGGACGAGGCCGGCACGCTGCTGATGAACATGGTGCTGGGCAATGGGGCACGGCTGTACGTCGATCACGCCCATCCGGAGTACTCCAGCCCCGAGGTCACCAACCCGCGCGCCGCCGTCACATGGGACGCCGCCGGAGACCTCGTGGCGCTGGCCGCCGTCCGCCGCCTCGCCGCCGACCCCGAGCTGCCGCCGGTCAACCTCTACAAGAACAACACGGACAACAAGTCCGTCTCCTACGGCTCGCACGAGAACTACCTCATGCCCCGCTCCGTGCCGTTCGGCGAGATCGTTCGCGGGCTCACGCCGTTCTTCGTCACCCGGCAGATCATCTGCGGCGCCGGACGGGTAGGCCTCGGGCAGGACAGCTCCCGGCCGGGCTACCAGATCAGCCAGCGGGCCGACTTCTTCGAAACCGAAGTGGGCCTGGAAACCAC
>NZ_JBFTHK010000343.1:0-1443 GCF_056394205.1 Arthrobacter sp. 10T413_2
CCGCTACTCGCTCGCCCGGTTCCCGGCCGATTCGCCGCTGACCCTGGACCCCGAGCTGCTCAAGAAGCACAGCAACGAAAACCCGGTGTTCTACGTCCAGTACGCCCACGCCCGCTCCCGCGGCGCCGCCCGCAATGCCGTGGCCGCCGGCGTCGAGCGCCGTGTCGACKGCAAAKCCTGCTTCGACGCCGCCCTGCTGGACCACGCCACCGAAAACGAGCTGCTCTCGCACCTGGGCAGCTACCCCTCGGTGGTGGCCAAGGCCGCCGAACTGCGCGAACCACACCGCGTGGCCCGGCACCTGGAAGTCATCGCCGGCGCCTACCACCGCTGGTATGACGCCTGCCGGGTGGCGCCCCAGGGCGAGGAACCCATCACCGACACCAACCGGACCAGGCTGTGGCTCAACGACGCCACGAGCCAGGTGCTGGCCAACGGACTGGAACTGCTGGGCGTCTCGGCGCCGGAACGGATGTAATCGCCATGACCGCAAATTCAGGACAGTCCCCGCTCGCACCCGGCTGGCTTGAGGTCCCCGCCGACCTCAACGCCCTCCACGAACCGCTGTGGGCCGGCGGAGTCGCCCGGAACGACGCCGGCGAGCTCACCATCGAGGGGTTGACGGTCAGCGAACTGCAACGCGAGTACGGGACGCCGCTGTTCGTGCTCAGCGAGACCGACTTCCGGGCCCGCGCCCGGGCGTTCAGCGACGCGTTCAACGACGCCTTCGCGGACATCTGTGGGGGAGTGGACGTCTACTACGCCGGCAAGTCCTTCCTGTGCACCTCCGTGGTCCGCTGGGTCGAGGAAGAAGGGCTGCGGCTGGACACCGCATCCGGCGGCGAACTCGCCGTCGCCGCCCGCGCTGGCATCCCGGGCGCCGACGTCGCGCTGCACGGCAACAACAAGTCCGACGGCGAAATCCACCGGGCCCTGGACATGCAACTGGGCCGGATCGTGGTGGACAGCCTCGACGAGCTCGAGCGCGTCGCGGCGATCGCGGCCAACCGGGGCGACACCGCGAAGGTCATGCTCCGGCTGACCCCCGGAGTGCACGCCCACACGCACGAATTCATCGCCACCGCCCACGAGGACCAGAAATTCGGTCTCTCCATGGCACCGGACTCCACCGACCAGGCCGGGCTGTCCGCCGCTGAGGAAGCCGTGGCCGCGGCCATCGGGCACGAGAGCATCGAGCTGCTGGGCCTGCACTGCCACATCGGCTCCCAGATCTTCGAACCCGACGGCTTCGCCCTCGCCGCCGAAAAGCTCCTGGACTTCCTGGCCGCCATGCAGGCCAAGTACTCCATCGTGCTGCCCGAGCTGGACCTCGGAGGCGGCTACGGCATCGCCTACACCCCCGTTGACACGCCCCGCCCGGCCGCAGAGATCGCGCAGGCGATGGCCGCCGTCGTCCGTTCCAAGTGCGCCGTGCTGGGTATT
>NZ_JBFTHK010000344.1:0-1395 GCF_056394205.1 Arthrobacter sp. 10T413_2
GAACACCTGGGCTCCGGCGGCAGCCTCGTCGGCCCCGGCGCGGAAGCGGTGCAGGCGGTGCTGGCGGCCGCCGCGCCGGGGGACATCGTGCTCACGGCCKGCGCGGGCGACGTCACGGCCTACGGGCCGCAGATCGTCGATGCCCTGACGGTCGAGGCCGCCGGTGGCTAGCACGAGGCGCCCCACCTACYGGGGCGGGACCAAGGCCTCCGGGACCAATGCCTCCGGACCCGGTTCCCGGCCGCCGTCCGGCGGGGCCGGCACGGACGTCATTTCGGCGTCCAAGAGCGCCGGCGACACGGCGGGCGGATACGCGCCGAAGCCGCAGTCCCCCCAGAATTCTCGGAATCCCCAGAACCCACAGAACCCACAGTCCCCCCAGAGCCCGCAGGGCATGCCGGACATCGGGGCTGGCAAGGTGCTGTCCTTCCCGGAACCCAAGGGCAAACGGCGCAAACGCATCCTGCTCAGCACCATTGGCATCATCGCCGTGCTCATCGCCGGGATCGTCGCGGCCGCCGTCTATTCGCCCGTGCTTGCCCTGCGGACGGTCACCGTCGAGGGCACCAGGCTGTTGGGTGCGGATCAGGTCCAGGCCGCCCTGGCGCCGCTCCAGGGCAAGCCACTGCCGCAGATCAGCGAGGACGACGTCGTCGCACTCCTGAAGCCGCTGGTCCAGGTCAAGGACGTCAGTGTGAAGGCCTTGCCGCCCTCCACCCTGCAGGTGCACGTCACCGAGCGCATTCCGGTGGCCCTTGTCAAGCAGGGCGACACCTTCCAGCTGGTGGACGTGGACGGCGTCCAGCTCAGCACCACCAAGGATCCAACCTCKGTCTCGCTCCCGGTGATCGACGGCGGCAGCGGCACCCTGCCCAAGGACCTGTTCCAGGCCATCACCGCGGTGCTGGGAGCGCTGCCGGCGGATGTGCTCGCACGGCTCTCCAACGCCTCCGCCCCCTCCGCCGACGCGGTCGAGCTCAGACTCGTCGACGGGCAGACGATTGTCTGGGGCAACGCGGGGGAGAAGGAGCTGAAGGCACGGGTCCTTGCAGCCCTCCTGAAGGTCCCGGCAGACCCGGCGAACCCCGTGAAGGTCTACGATGTCAGCGTCCCCCGGCACCCCGTCACGCGATAGCCAGCCATCGCTTCCACCCGGCAGGACTACATACAGGGGCTATTTGGCCGGTATTACCGCGACACGCGGCCCCGGTTATTGAATGTCCCCGGCATAGGAAATACCGTCACAGACATGAGTTACTTGACATAACTATAACCTTCAACTCGAAGGTTAAGGTTCAAAGCTTCAAGCACCGCTCCATCAGTTTTCGCATTAGTACACGAACAAGGGACACGTAACGTGGCAGCTCCGCAGAATTACTTGGCCGTCATCAAGGT
>NZ_JBFTHK010000345.1:0-1379 GCF_056394205.1 Arthrobacter sp. 10T413_2
CCTGTTGCCTCATTGCAATACCTCCGGGAAGAGTGATTCGTTGCCTCATTTGAAAACCTCCGGGAAGGTCAGGCGTTCCAGGCCCGGTTGACGGGTTTGGGAGGCGCGGTTTTCTTGGCCAGTGCCAGGGTTTCCAGTTCCCGGGTCAGGGCCAGGATCTGGCGTGAGAGTGCTCCGGGTTTGATCCGTTTGAAGGCGGCATTCATGGCAATGACCGGGCGTTTGCGCGTTGCCTCGTGCCGGACCGCGCGCTGGTGCGGGGTGGCCGGTGCGTCGTGCTTCTTGGTGACTTTGGCCCCGTGACGGTGTTTCTCGAGGAGTTTCTGCTGGGGCAGCAGGTAGTTGGTGAAGGTCCGGTCCAGGTCCCAGATTTCATTGAGCTTGTCCAGTTCGGCGGCGGTGTCGTAGCGGAGGTAGCCGACGAGTTCCCGGACCCTGGCCCAGTTCTTCTGTTCGACGTGGGCGCCGTCGTTCTTGTTGCCGGGCCGGGACCGGGTGAACGTTATCCGGCGGGCGTGGCAGTAGGCGAGCAGGTGTTCGTTGATGAACTCCGATCCGTTGTCCGAATCGATGCCGATGATCGGGAAGGGGAACACGGCGGTGACATGCTCAAGGGCCTCGAAGACCCATTTGGCCGCCTTGTTCCGCACGGACCGGTTCACCGTCCAGCCGGTGGCGATGTCGGTCACCGTGAGGGTGAAGCAGAACTCGCCGAAGCTGTTGCCGCCCTCGTGGCCGACCAGATCGATCTCCACAAAACCCGGGACCGCGTCGTCCCACTCGGCCCAGGTGCGGATCGGGATCTGGGACTTCAGCAACGTCCCCGGTTTGGTGTGCGCCCGTCCGCGCGGGATCAGTTTCGCCCTCTCGGGCGCGAGTTTCCGGTCGATCGTCGCGGCACTCATGCGCATCAGCAGGCCGGCCTGCTCGTCGGTGACCTCAAGCTCTCCATCGCGGCGCAGCAACGGCACCAGGACCGGCAGCATCGGTGCCAGCAGCCGGCCGGCCGGGGCCCGCAGCACCGCCCAGCACTTGATCAGGGCAGGCAGCAGATCCGCGCCGTAGACCGGCGCCCTGCCCGGCCGGGGCTTGATGACTTTCAGGACCAGGGCGTCCCGCAGGGCCGCCCGGGCGTAGTCCCGGTGCCACCCGGTCAGCTCGACCAGCTCATCAAGGATCCGGGACTTCGCCTTCCTCGACGCGTCCCGATACGCGAGGGCCTTCTTCTTCGTCACAGCCTGCCGCTGGGCCATCGTGAGCTCCATGAAAACGGGCATAGCTGGCAACCGCCGCCAACACCGTCAACCACGCCGCTACGCGGAGGTTTTCAAATGAGGCAACGTATCCGGCTACGCGGAGGTTTTCTACGAGTCAACGCG
>NZ_JBFTHK010000346.1:0-1369 GCF_056394205.1 Arthrobacter sp. 10T413_2
GACTGGAACCGTTCCACCTGGTTGTAGAGCAGTTCAGCGGAGCGTTTGTTGATCGGGTCGAAGTCCTCGCGGGCGTCATAGAGCACCTCCGCGGCCATGCGCACCGTGGTGAGCGGGGTGCGGAGCTCGTGCGACACGTCGGAGACGAACCGCTGCTGCATTTGCGAGAGCGTGGCCAGCTGGGTGATCTGCTCCTGGAGGCTTGCCGCCATGTGGTTGAACGAGGCCCCAAGCCGGGCGACCTCGTCCTCGCCCTTGACCACCATGCGCTCCTGCAGCTGCCCGGCGGCGAGCTTTTCGGAGACGACGGCGGCGTGGCTGACCGGGCTGACCACGTTKCGGGTGACGTACCAGGCGACCCCGCCGATCATGAGGACCAGCAGGGCACCGCCGGCCAGCAGCACGTTCTGAATCTCGTCCAGCGTCTTCTGCGCCGTGTTGAGGTCATAGATGAGGTAGAGCTCGTAGACGGTGCCGTTGAAGGTCACCTTGTTGCCGACCGCGATGCCGGGCCGGTCCTCGGTCCCCACGGGGAACTGGGTCGACGCCCAGTACTGGTCCTTGCCCGAGTCCTGCACGGCCTTGCGCAGCTCCGGGGGGATGACGGCGATGGTGAGCTGGTCCGAGGCCCGRGATTCGACCCAGCGGTTGCGCGGCTTGGTCTGCTCCGGCATCGCTTCGAAGACATAGCGCCGCTGAATCACGGACCCGCGGCCTTCGACGGCGTTCAGGGTGTCATAGACCAGGGTAATGACGCTGGACTGGTCGGTKACCTGGGCGCCGTCGAACGTGTCCTGGACCTGCTTGACGTTGTAGCGGGTCTCCGACTCGGCCTGCGCAAGCCGTTCCTGGAACAGGTTGTTGGCGATCTGGTTGGACAGGTAGGCGCCAACGACGGCGAACGAGCCGATGGCCAGCAGGAGCGTGGTCAGGACGGTCCGGAACTGCAGCGAACGCCGCCATTTCCGCTGTACCGCGCGGAGCAGGTAACGGATGCCGGGCAGGAGGCTGCCGGCCCCCGTGCGGACCAGGCGCGCGACCCGGACGCCAACGATCCTCGCGCGTTTGGCCCATAGCCGGGTCCGGAAGGCGAGCCCGCGCCACGGTCCCCGACCGCCGGGACCGGCAGACGGCGATTCAGGCTCCTGGGATTCCGCCTCGCCGGATTCAGGTACGGCGGATTCCGGCACGCCCGGTACGGCCGGTCCCGTCTCATGGGATGCGGACGATTCAGCGGCCTCTGCGACGCTGCGGTCCGCAGGCTCAGGAACCTGCTTTATAGCCGACACCACGGACCGTCAATACAACTTCGGGGGCTTCGGGGTCGCGTTCGATCTTGGACCTCAGCCGTTGGACATGGACATTGACC
>NZ_JBFTHK010000347.1:0-1340 GCF_056394205.1 Arthrobacter sp. 10T413_2
GACCACGACATCCGCGACGACTGGAATACCTCGCTGAGCTGGAAGAAGAAAATGGAAGCCACCTCCTGGTGGCACGGGCGGATTGTCGCGGGGCTGGCCGCGTACTGGGTCTACCAGCATCTGGGCAACCTGTCACCGCAGGAACGGGCCGGGGACGCTGTCTGGCAGCAGATCGTCCGGCACACGGGCGAGGACGAAATCGACGTGAGCTCGGAACTGGACAGCTTCGCGGACCGGGCTGACCGGGACCCTGATTCCTACCGGTGGAGCTACTGCCGGGATTTCGGTGACACCCGGCTGATCGTGGTGGACTCCCGCGCCGCCCGGCACCTGGCGCCGGACGCCCGCGCCCTGGTGGACAAGACGGCAATGGCCTGGCTCGACGACCGGATGCGTGGCGGATTCCGCCACCTGCTCGTGGCGACATCGCTGCCCTTCCTGCTGCCGATGGGCCTGCACTACGTCGAGTCCTGGAACGAAGCTGTGTCCCAAGGTGCGTGGGGGAAGCTTGCCGCCCGGGCCGGCGAGAGCCTACGTCAGGCGTTGGACCTTGAAMACTGGGGCGCCTTCCAGAACAGCTTCCGGGACATGGCAGCCATCGTGACTGATGTCGCCGACGGCAAGCGCGGCCCGGCACCGGACACCATCACCTTCCTCTCCGGCGACGTGCACTACTCCTACGCGTCCGAGGTGGAACGCGCCTCGGGCAGCCGGATCGTGCAGGCCGTCTCCTCCCCTATCCGCAACCCGCTGCCCCGGCTGATGAGGTCCTTCGCGGCCGTCATGTCCTACGGCCTGGCCACGCCGGTAGGAGTCCTGGTGGCTCGCTCGGCCAAGGTGCCGGACCCGCCGTTTCGCTGGTCCGGGATCAAGGGCCCATGGTTCGACAACAACCTCGCCTGCCTGGAGGCCACACCGGAGGGGCTGAAACTCTGGTGGCAGACCGGCGTCGTCGACGGCGGCKACCACTTGCACCCYAGGCTGGAACGTGTCGCCACCGTCACGGTGGCTCCGCGGAGCGCCGCCAATAGTTCCGGACCCGCCTAGGATTGCCGGGCCGGCCTGGCGGCGCGGACAGCGGCATGCAGCGTGAACCCCTTGTGTCGAGAACGACCCGCTACGCCGGCTGCGGTCCTGCGTTCGACGTGCCGGCCGGGGCATTGGCCGCATCGGCGTGGTGGCGTTGCCGGCGGMTCGCCAGCAGGAAGGGCACCGCAATCAACTCGATCGCGCCGCCGATCGCGAGCGAGGCCGGGTAGCCGTACACATCAGCCGCCCGGCCGAGCAGCGGTTGCACCACCACGCCACCGCTGGAGCCCATGAGCGAGTCGAAGCTGAGC
>NZ_JBFTHK010000348.1:0-1338 GCF_056394205.1 Arthrobacter sp. 10T413_2
GACCCACAGCGTCACGGCCCTGGACCTCGGCCTCGATATCGAGCTGGCTGTCRCCCCCGCCGTCGATCCGGCAGCGGGCTGAGGCCCGCCGTGATCTTCCTCGACGCCGCGGCCACCACCCCGGTCCGCCGCGAGGTACTGGAGGYCATGTGGCCGTACCTCACGGGCGAGTTCGGCAACCCGTCGAGCCATCACTCCCTGGGGGACACGGCCGCCACGGCGCTCGCCGGGGCCCGGGCCGCGACGGCGAAAGCCCTGGGCTKCCGGTCCGGGGAGATCATCTTCACTTCCGGCGGCACGGAGGCGGACAACCTCGCCGTCAAGGGCATCGCCCTGGCCCGGCGCTCCGCCGATCCGAACCTGGACCGGGTGGCGATCAGCGCCGTCGAACATCCCGCGGTCGAAGAATCCGCCCGCTACCTTGAACGAGTCCACGGCTTCGGCGTCGACGTCATTMCCGTGGACCGTTTCGGGCAGGTCACGGAAGAGGCGCTGGCCGCCGTCCTGGGGCCCCGGACCGCGCTCGTCAGCATCATGTACGCCAACAACGAGGTCGGCACGGTCCAGCCCATCGCCCGGCTCGCGGCGCTGGCCCGCGGCCGCGGAATCCCGTTCCACACTGACGCCGTCCAGGCCGCCGGCTGGTTGCCGCTGGACACGGGCGCGCTGGGCGTGGATGCGCTGAGCATTTCAGGGCACAAGCTGGGCGCGCCCAAAGGCAGCGGCGCGTTGTTTGTGCGCGGCCGGATCCGGCTGGAACCGCTGGTCCACGGCGGCGGCCAGGAACGCGGGCGCCGCTCCGGCACGGAAAACGTCGCCGGGGCCGTGGCGCTGGCGACGGCGCTGACGCTTGCCCGGGGCGCACAGCCGGGACCGGCGGAACAAACGGCCGAGGGCTTTGCTTCCGACGTGGCGGCAGAACCGGCTCAGGACCCGGCCCGGCGCATCGCGGACCTCCGCGACGACTTCATTGCGGCTGTGCTGGCCGGTGTTCCCGGGGCCATCCTCACCGGGCATCCCACCGAGCGGTTGCCCTCCGTGGCTTCCTTCTGCTTCCCGGGCACCAGCGGCGAGTCCGTGCTGCTGGAACTCGAACGCCAGGGCGTGATCTGCTCCAGCGGATCGGCGTGCGCGGCGGGCTCGGACGCGCCGTCGCCTGTGCTGCTGGCCATGGGGATCGAACCCGAGGTCGCCCAGACGGCCGTGCGGTTCAGCTTCGATGCGACCGTCACCGCGCAGGAGCTCCGCCAGGCCGCCGCTGCCGTGGGCATCGCCGTCGCCGGGGTCCAGGCCCTCGGCACCTGAATCGTTGCTCTATCATTTATGGCTGTTCCGGGG
>NZ_JBFTHK010000349.1:0-1329 GCF_056394205.1 Arthrobacter sp. 10T413_2
GGTACGGTACACGTTGCACTTCCCGCCCGGGGAACGGCCTCCGGTGGACGCGTTCTGGTCCCTGACCGCCTACTTGGCGGAGGACCTCAATCTCATCCCGAACCCGATCGACCGGTACTCGGTAGGCGACCACGCGTCTGCGCTGCGGATGGATGGGGACGGGGGGTTGACGCTGCACCTGCAGCCGGATCCGCCGGTGGCCGGGCGGGAGTCGAACTGGCTGCCGACGTCGTCAAAGGGCCCGTGGTTTGTCATCCTCAGGTTGTACCGGCCCGGGCCCGCAGCCCTCGACGGGTCCTGGAGCTGCCCGGGCATCACCCGGACGGACTGAGCGCACCARCATGCGAAACGCGGAGGCAGCGAGATGATTTGGGCCCTTCTGGTGTTCGTGAGGGTGCCGTTGTGGCTCTGCGCCCTCGGCATCTTCATCCTCATCTCCCGCAACAGTGCCCTGCGCAAGCGCCCGGGTAACATCCCGGTGCGGGTGCTCAAGCCCGGCAAGACCCGCTGGGTGCGGGGGCACACCGTGTGGATCTCGGACGTGTTCGCCTGGCGCGGCAGCCCGGCCGCCTGGAGCGAAGGACTGTTCCACGTCGTCGCGGCCAGCGTGGCCCCGGCAGGGCCCGAGGAACGGAAGAGGCTTCGCCGGCTCGGTGACGATCCCGTGATGGCGACCCTGACCGGGCAGGAGGGAACCGCGCTCCGGGTTGCTGTTGCCGGCGGTGACCGCGCCGCCGTGCTCGGGCCCTTCCAGCCGATGCCGGACCGGAACACCCCGGGCCGATGACRTGAATCAGCCKAGGGGAAGGAGGCCGACGTKGAGCCAACGGTCCTGGTCCTGATCGCCGCCGCCTTGTTCGCGTGGGCGCTGGTGTCGGCGCGGCTGGAGCGGGCAGACCTGACCGCTCCCGTTGTGTTCACCGCTGTGGGCGCGGCCATGGCCTGGTCCGGTCTGGTCGATGACGCCTCGCCTCCCCCGGGTGTCACCACTGTTGTCGAGGTCACCCTGGTGTGGGTGCTGTTCTCCGACGCCGCCCGCCTGCCCCTTCAGGAGCTGCGCCGGGACGTGGGCCGCTATGTGCGGCTGCTGGKAATCGGCCTGCCCGTGACGATTGTGTTCGGGTGGGTCCTGGCCGCCTGGTTCTTTCCCCAGTTCGGACTGTGGCTGGCCCTGCTCGTCGGTGCGGCGCTGGCCCCTACCGACGCCGCGCTCGGGATCCCCGTGGTAACGAACCCGGCCGTGCCGTCGCGGATCCGCCAGCTKATCACCGTCGAGAGCGGCCTCAACGACGGCATCGCCACCCCGGTCGTCATGATCGCGATCGCCGG
>NZ_JBFTHK010000350.1:0-1314 GCF_056394205.1 Arthrobacter sp. 10T413_2
GTGCGCTGGGTTAGTAGACGCGGACGGCCACGACGAACTAGACCGTGAGAATCTCGCTGCAAACGACATCAAAATATTGCCGGTGTCGGAAATCGAGAACCTTCTCCTACTCCCTACTGTCTCGCGAGCGATCTTAGAGATGAACGATTTCKAGGGTGAAGAGTTAGAAACGAAGCTCGCTGAGCTGAAGAAAGCAATCCTCGCCGACGCKGCGATCGCCAAAAACGTGAATGAGGTTGTTCTCGGCCACTGTCGTCGTCGTATCGACAGAATACTGAAGCAACTTGACTTTTCGGGGGAGAAGTCGATTGCCGATCTMACTGCCAGCTATTCTGTGCAGACAGGTAAACTGAACGTTGCTGAGCTCGCCGCAGATATTGAAAACAAGATAGCTGCGGCTGTTAGTGCCAGTGATCTCCCTGCTCTACTGGCGGTTTACGATCGGAAGAAGCCCCTCTTGGCGTTGGCATCGTCGCACCTCCGCAACTGTAGGGTCGATGCCTTTAGTGCGTGGACTKCTCGCKCCATTCAGAGCGCGCGCGACGAGCGACTCCGCCTAGCCATTACTGCCGTGCTTCCGGAGCTCATTGCTTATTGAACATATCGCCCTTCATGTGGCCGCCTGCGGGCCAATATTTACTGGCGATGGCCCTCGTTCTTCACGTTTCGCATAGCTACCTGCCCCTTATTTGAACACTAGCGGACGGAACAGGAGGCCAGCACCGCTGGCCGCCGCTTCGCCATCGGAGGGTACATCCAGTACCCCGCTTCCAGTGCTACGCGACCGACAACTGCAATACCCGAACGAGGTCGAGGCCCTTGATGACCTACCGGTGCGGGAGCCAGCTGAGGTCCCGGAGAGAATACCTCCGGGCGGGTGTCTCATACTCGGTGACGACCCCGTATTTGGTGTTCACGAACGCAGACCCGGTGAAGCGGGGGTCTTCAATTGAGACCAGGGCAAGCCTGACTCCTTCACCATCTGCTTCCGCTCCAGCCACCCGGAAGTCGTCCGCAGTTCCGCCCCAGATGCGCATGGACAACGGGAAGAACAGTGCGACCTCCGGTGGGAGGTAATCGTCCCGGTCCCGAGGCGCCTGCTCGACCTCCCCGGTGCCGTACTCGATCCTGCCGCCGTGTGCGGGAGTGAACGACCAGGTTTTGTGGCTCTTCGTGGTTTGTGGGGAATTGATCTCGTGTCGTAGATGACAGAAGGGCCCGTGGCCCTGCTGGGATGAGTGTGTMTAAGCATTCAAACCAGGAACAGGACCACGAGCCTTGACTGAGCCTACCGGGGCGGCGCCTGACGCTGCC
>NZ_JBFTHK010000351.1:0-1301 GCF_056394205.1 Arthrobacter sp. 10T413_2
CAGTGGCGGGAGGCGTCCGACGGCGGCACGTTCGACGTCCACGACCCCGCTACGGGGGAGGTGCTCGCCACCCTGGCCTCCGCKACGAGCGAGGACGCCCTCGCCGCGCTCGACGCCGCCGACAAGGCCCAGGCCGCCTGGGCCCGGACCGCACCGCGGGAACGCGCCGAGATCCTGCGCCGCGCCTTTGACCTCGTCACGGAGCGCGCCGAGGATTTCGCCCTGCTCATGACCCTGGAAATGGGCAAGCCCCTGGCCGAAGCCCGSGGCGAAGTCACCTACGGTGCCGAGTTCCTGCGCTGGTTCTCCGAAGAAACAGTCCGCGACTACGGCCGCTACCTCACCACCCCCGAGGGCAAGAACAAGATCCTGGTGCAGAAGAAGCCCGTGGGACCGTGCCTGCTCATCACCCCCTGGAACTTCCCGCTCGCGATGGCCACCCGCAAGGTCGCGCCGGCCGTCGCCGCCGGCTGCACCATGGTCCTGAAACCGGCCAAGCTCACCCCGCTGACCGCCCAGTTCTTCGYGCAGACCATGCTCGACGCGGGCCTGCCCGCCGGGGTCCTGAACGTCGTGGCCTCCGCCAGCGCCGCCGGGATCTCCGGGCCGCTGCTCGCCGATTCCCGGCTCCGGAAGGTCTCCTTCACCGGTTCCACCCCGGTGGGCAAGCGCCTCATGGCCGACGCCGCCCRRAATGTGCTGCGCACCTCGATGGAGCTCGGCGGCAACGCCCCKTTCATCGTCTTCGAGGACGCCGACCTGGACCAGGCCGTGGAAGGCGCGATGGCCGCGAAGATGCGGAACATGGGCGAGGCCTGCACCGCGGCCAACCGCTTCCTCGTCCAGGCATCCGTGGCCCAGGAATTCACCGCCAAGTTCGCCGCGGCCATGGACGCCCTGTCCACCGGCCGCGGCACCGACCCGAACACCACGGTGGGCCCGCTCATCGACGCCGGCGCCCGCGACGACGTCCACGCCCTAGTGACCGCCGCCGTCGACGCCGGCGCCACCGCCCTCACCGGCGGCGCACCCGTGGACGGTCCCGGGTACTTCTACCRGCCCACCGTGCTCGCCAACGTCCCGAACGACGCGGGGATCCTGCGCCAGGAAATCTTCGGACCCGTCGCCCCCGTGACCACCTTCACCACCGAAGAGGACGCGATCCGGCTGGCCAACGCCACCGAATACGGCCTGGCCTCCTACCTCTACAGCCGCGACTTCAACCGGCTCCTGCGCGTCGCGGAACAGATCGAATTCGGCATGGTCGGCTTCAACGCCGGCGTCATCTCCAACGCCGCCGC
>NZ_JBFTHK010000352.1:0-1295 GCF_056394205.1 Arthrobacter sp. 10T413_2
ACCCTGGGGCTGGTTCGACGGCACCGAAGCCGCCCTCGTGAAGATCCTCGAGGAAATCACCGGCCAGCCGTGGGTCGGCGTCGTGTTCGCCGTCGGTGCCGTGCTGGCCATCGCCAGCATCGTGCTGACCGTCCTCTACGGGCAGACCCGGATCCTGCTGTCCATGTCCCGCGACGGCCTCGTCCCCAAAGTCTTCGGCCGAGTCTCGCCCCGGACCGGCACACCGGTTGCCGGAACCCTGATCGTGGGCACCGCCGTCGCGCTGACCGCCGGCCTTGTGCCGCTGGGCGCCCTCGCGGACGCCACCAGCATCGGCACCCTCTTCGCCTTCGCGCTGGTCAACGTGGCCGTCCTCTACCTGCGGCGCAACCGCCCGGAGCTCAAGCGCAGCTTCCGCGTCCCGCTCTTTCCGCTGACCCCGATTCTCGGCGCCCTCATGTGCGCCTACCTCATGGCCAACCTCGGCGCCGAGACCTGGGCGGTCTTCGGCGTCTGGATGCTCGTGGGCCTTGCCGCCTACTTCGGCTACGGCCGCAAGAACTCCAGGGTGGCGGCCCTGGGGCACGAGGAATACCGTGAACTATCAAGCCGCCAACCCGCCAAYACCACCACAACCGAGGAACTGAAGGCAGAGATCTCATGACCACCGCCACCGAACTGCCGGCCCCCKCACCGGCTTCCACCCCGGCCGAGGCGCCCATCACCATGCTGAACCCGGATTTCCCGTTCAGCTACGACCACTATCTGGCCCACCCGGACGGCCTGGGGTCCGTGCCGCCGGAACTGTACGGGACGGAGGTCGCCGTCGTCGGTGCCGGCCTGTCCGGGCTCGTGACCGCCTATGAGCTCATGAAGCTGGGCCTGCGCCCGGTGGTCTATGAGGCCGACAGGATCGGCGGCCGGCTGAGGACGGCCAGCTTCCCGTCCGCGCCGGGCATCGTGGCGGACCTCGGCGGCATGCGGTTCCCGGTCTCCGGCAAGGCTTTCTACCACTACGTGGACCTGCTCGGGCTGGACACCCAGGAGTTCCCCAATCCGCTGGCGCCGGCGACCTCCAGCACGGTGATCGAGCTCGCCGGCCAGAAGTACTACGCCGAGACCGCGGCGGAMCTGCCCCCGTTCTTCCTGGAGGTCGCGGACGCGTGGAAGGCGGCCGTGAACGACGGCGCCCGGTTCGCCGAGATGCAGGAGGCCATCCGGGCCCGGGACACGGCCCGGATCAAGGAACTGTGGAACGCGCTGCTGCCGGAGCCGGCGATGAAACCGTAGAACGTCTGCTCGTCCAGCTCCGGCAG
>NZ_JBFTHK010000353.1:0-1291 GCF_056394205.1 Arthrobacter sp. 10T413_2
GTCCGTGACCGTGTGGGCACACCACATGTACGTCACCGGCTCGGTCCTGCTGCCGTTCTTCTCGTTCATGACGATGCTGATCGCCGTTCCGACYGGTGTGAAGTTCTTCAACTGGATCGGCACCATGTGGCGGGGTTCCATCACCTTTGAAACCCCCATGCTGTGGAGCATCGGCTTCCTGGCGACCTTCCTCTTCGGTGGMCTGACCGGCATCATCCTGGCCTCGCCGCCGCTGGACTTCCACGTCTCCGACTCCTACTTMGTCGTGGCGCACTTCCACTACGTGGTCTTCGGTACGGTCGTGTTCGCCATGTTCGCCGGCTTCTACTTCTGGTGGCCCAAGTGGACCGGCAAGATGCTCAACGAACGTCTCGGCAAGATCCACTTCTGGATGCTGTTCCTGGGCTTCCACGGCACCTTCCTGATCCAGCACTGGCTGGGTGTTGAGGGTATGCCGCGCCGCTATGCCGACTACCTGCCGCAGGACAACTTCACGTGGATGAACCAGTTCTCCACCATCTCCTCGTTCGTCCTGGGCGCCTCGCTGATCCCGTTCTTCTGGAACATCTACATCACCTGGCGCAGCAACGACCGCGTKGAAGTTGATGACCCGTGGGGCTTCGGTGCCTCGCTCGAGTGGGCCACATCCTGCCCGCCGCCGCGCCACAACTTCACGTCCCTGCCCCGCATCCGCTCCGAACGTCCCGCGCTGGACCTGCACCACCCGGAGCTCTCCCAGAACTACACCGTCGATTCTCCTGCTCCGGCAGCAGCAGCGCTCGGTAACGCCGACCAGAAGGACTCCGGCAAGTGAAAATCGAATCAAGGATCTTTGGCCTCGGCGTCTTCTTCTTTGTCCCGGTGGCGTTCATTTACGGGTACCTGACGAACTGGACCGAATGGGTGGGAGCACTTGCCATCCTGCTGGTCGGTGGCCTTGCCGGCATGATCGGTGCCTACCTCGGCTTCACCGGCCGTCGCGTGGGTATGCGTCCTGAGGACCGCAATGACGCCGAAATCCACGAAGGMGCCGGCGAACAAGGMCACTTCAGCCCCTGGAGCTGGTGGCCGCTGGTCCTCGGCATCGCCTGCGCTACGGGCTTCCTCGGCCTGGCCGTAGGCTGGTGGATCGTCTTTATCGCCGGCGGCCTCGCGATCGTCGCCCTGGTCGGCTGGGTCTACGAATACAGCCGCGGTGACCACGCGCACTAGCGCCCACGCGGACAAATCTCCATAACGCATACGACGGCGGGCCCCACCAAAAGGTGGGCCCCGCCGTCGTATGCATGGC
>NZ_JBFTHK010000354.1:0-1267 GCF_056394205.1 Arthrobacter sp. 10T413_2
ACCTACAACTACACCGACACCGCCTCAGGAGTCAGCGCCTACGTCATCGACACCGGCATCAATACCGCCCACACCCAGTTCGGGACCAGAGCCAGCGTCGGTTTCGACTCCGTAGGAGACGGCCGCAACGGACAGGACTGCAACGGCCACGGGACGCACGTCTCCGGGACCATCGGAGGATCCACGTACGGCGTGGCGAAGTCGGTGTCGCTGGTGGCAGTCCGGGTACTGGACTGTACAGGTTCCGGGACATTCTCCGCGGTGGTCGCCGGGATTGACTGGGTCACCTACACCCACAACGGACCCTCCGTCGCCAACATGAGTCTTGGCGGCGGTTTCAGCCAGGCAACCAATGACGCCGTCACCCGATCTATCTCAAGCGGAGTCACGTATGCCATAGCAGCCGGCAATAGCAACGACAACGCCTGCAACTATTCTCCGTCCTCCACTCCATCAGCACTGACTGTCGGCGCAACCAGCCTGACTGGCAGCACAGACGTTAGGGCATCCTTCTCCAACTGGGGGACGTGCCTGGACGTATTCGATCCGGGGGTCAACATCACCTCGGMGTGGATCGGAAGCACGACTGCGACCAACACCATTTCGGGAACCTCGATKGCCGCMCCCCACGTGGCCGGATTGGTGGCGCTCTATCTCAAGAGCAACCCATACGCTTCACCCGCAACCGTCATGGGGGTCATCAAGAGCACTGCGGTCATCGGAATCGTCAGCAACCCCAACGGATCACCGAACCGCTTTGCCCGCAAGTGGAACGGCAACCTCACAGCAAACGGGGTCAGCGGCTATCAACCTGATGGTTCCTCGTGGTATCAGGCCGGTGCGGGCTACATCCAAGGCTGGCTCGCCGGGACCGCGGGACGGGACACCGATCTCTACCTCGAACGCTGGAACGGCACCACATGGGTCACCGTCGCCGTGTCAGCGACCCTGACACCACGCGAACGCATCGCCTATCTGGGGACAGGAGCCGCGTACTACCGGTTCCGCATCTACCAATTCACCGGCGGGGCCGGAAGCTACGATCTCTGGAGCAACCACCCCTCCTGACGAGGCGAACGTCGGACAGGGCGCAAGAAAAGAGGCTTAGGTGGTTTGACGGCTCTTCGCGGTTTGTGGGGAATTGATCTCGTGTCGTAGATGACAGAAGGGCCCGTGGCCCTGCTGGGATGAGTGTGTCTAAGCATTCAAACCAGGAACAGGACCACGAGCCTTGACTGAGCCTACCGGGGCGGCGCCTGACGCTGCC
>NZ_JBFTHK010000355.1:0-1232 GCF_056394205.1 Arthrobacter sp. 10T413_2
TACTCGCCCAGGACCAGCGCCACGGCCACAAACCCCGCCGCCGGCACCGTGGTGACGGAGATAAACACGCCAATCAGCGCCGCCGAGCGCCGGCTGATCACCGACAGCATCCCGGCCGTTCCAGCCAGCACCGMGACAATCAGCGAATACGGCCCCGGATGGTAGATGAATTCAACCGCTGAACCGTGGTCCAGCGCGTCCTTKGGAAACAGCCCGAGCGGCACGGACAGCCACGCGGTCAGGGCGGCGGCCAGCATCGCGACCGGAAAGCCGACGCCGAGGGCCAGCGCCGCGTCGCGTCCGAGCCGCCGCTCCCGCCGGACCAGAGCCACGGCCAGCGCCGCCAGCGGGCCGAACTCCGGGCCCACGGCCATGGCGCCGACAATCGCGATTGTGGAGTCCGTGACGATGCCGATGGCCGCCAGCTGGGTGGCCAGGACCAGGAATGCCAGAAAACTCCAKGTCAGGCGCGAGTCTTCGCCGCTCTGGCGCGACACCTCTTCCCAGAT
This sequence comes from Arthrobacter sp. 10T413_2, assembly GCF_056394205.1. Taxonomy (NCBI): domain Bacteria; kingdom Bacillati; phylum Actinomycetota; class Actinomycetes; order Micrococcales; family Micrococcaceae; genus Arthrobacter; species Arthrobacter sp. 10T413_2. The sequence goes on from NZ_JBFTHK010000355.1 coordinate 510, forward strand.
GACCGCGTCGGCGCCCTCGCCGGGGGCCTCAGCCTCCGCCCGGTCGGCCCGGTCCGAGAGCACAAGATCCGGCAGGTTGACCGAAATCGATCCGCGTTTCTGGAGGTCGAGGGCCTGGAGCTTCTCCATGAGGGTCTCCACGGATTCGCGGGCGAGCAGGACCTGAATAACGTCCCCGGGCGGCATGACCGAGGCGCCCTTGTCGACGGCGATTTCCGCGACGCCGAGATGATCGGCACACCTTTCGACAACAACTCCGGACAAATCACCCGGAACACAAATGCGCAGCTGCACGATCACTTGGCGGCCTCCTCAGACTCCCACCAGCCTAGCTTCCGCGCCGCGGCCAATGGAGCTCGCCGCCGCGCGCGGCCGCCTCGGGCCTCCAGCGAAACACCMCCGCCGGCGCCCCATCCGACACCCCCGCCGAGGCCCTGTGACTGGCAAAGAAAGTTACGGTTCGGTAACATTGATCTTTTGGAAGCCGGCCTGAAGGGTTTTTTAGTGTCGAACGAGCGAACCATACCCACCCCRCCAACAGCGGATGCGGGTTCTCCGGCGAGCCGAAAAGCCAGCTACCGCCCCGAGGTCCAGGGCCTTCGCGCCCTTGCCGTCCTCATGGTGGTCACGTACCACGTGTGGCTGGGCCGGGTCTCTGGCGGCGTGGACATCTTCCTTCTCATTTCAGCATTCCTGATGACCCTCAGCTTCACGCGGAAGGTC
>NZ_JBFTHK010000356.1:0-1158 GCF_056394205.1 Arthrobacter sp. 10T413_2
GTGCGGCTTGGCCGCGTCCGGGCCCAGGCGCTCCACCTTGTTCTCCTCGTAGGATTCGAAGTTGCCCTCGAACCAGTACCACTTGGACGGGTTTTCCTCGTCGCCTTCGTAGGCKAGGATGTGGGTGGCCACCCGGTCCAGGAACCAGCGGTCGTGCGAGACGACGACGGCGCAACCCGGGAATTCGAGCAGGGCGTTTTCGAGGCTGCTGAGGGTTTCGACGTCGAGGTCGTTAGTCGGTTCGTCGAGGAGCAGCAAGTTGCCGCCCTGCTTGAGGGTCAGCGCCAGGTTGAGGCGGTTGCGCTMACCGCMGGAGAGCACCCCGGCCTTCTTCTGCTGGTCCGGGCCCTTGAAGCCGAAGGCGGCCACATAGGCACGGGACGGCATTTCGACGTGGCCGACCTGGATGTAGTCAAGGCCGTCGGATACGACCTCCCACAGGGTCTTGTTGGGGTCGATGCCGCCGCGGCTCTGGTCGGCGTAGGAGATCTTGACGGAGTCGCCGATCTTCAGTTCGCCGCCGTCGAGCGGCTCCAGGCCCACGATCGTCTTGAACAGGGTGGACTTGCCGACGCCGTTGGGGCCAATGACGCCGACGATGCCGTTGCGGGGCAGGCTGAAGGACAGTCCGTCGATCAGTGTGCGGTCATCGAAGCCCTTCTGGAGGTCCTTGGCTTCCAGCACAAGTCCGCCAAGGCGCGGACCCGGCGGGATCTGGATCTCTTCGAAGTCGAGCTTGCGGGTGCGGTCTGCCTCGGCAGCCATTTMCTCGTAGCGGGCCAGACGGGCCTTGGACTTGGTCTGGCGCCCCTTGGCGTTGGACCGGACCCATTCAAGTTCCTCGGTGAGGCGTTTGGCCTGCTTGGCGTCCTTCTTGCCCTGGACTTCCAGGCGGGCACGCTTCTTCTCCAAGTACGTGGAGTAGTTGCCCTCGTACGGGTAGAGGTGGCCGCGGTCCACMTCGGCGATCCATTCGGCCACGTGGTCGAGGAAGTAGCGGTCGTGGGTGACAGCRAGGACGGCGCCGGGATAGCTGGAGAGGTGCTGCTCAAGCCACAGCACGCTTTCGGCGTCGAGGTGGTTGGTGGGCTCGTCGAGCAGCAGCAGGTCCGGCTTCTGCAGCAGGAGCTTGCAGAGGGCGACGCGGCGGCGCTCACC
>NZ_JBFTHK010000357.1:0-1126 GCF_056394205.1 Arthrobacter sp. 10T413_2
AATGGCAACTATGCCCCGCCGGGCTATTACATGCTTTCCATAGTCGACAACAACGGTGTCCCCTCGGCGGCATCCATGGTCCGCTTCCCCGCTCCGTTCGAGGACACGACAGCCCCCACCCCACCCTCGAGCMTGTCGTCGGTCGGCGGTGTCGGGCAGGCAGCCMTGAGCTGGACCGCATCGACGGATGATGTCGGCGTCGCCAAATATGACATCTACCGCTCGGCCACGCCGGGCTTTACTCCCGGGCCCGCCAACCAAATCKCGCAGGTGAACGGGTCAACCACGACCTACCAGGACGCAGCTCTAGCTGCCGGCACGTACTACTACCAGGTGAAAGCAGAAGACGCCGCTTCGAACTTGAGCCCACCCTCAAATGAATCCCAAGCAGTGGTATTGGCTGACACGACGGCCCCGACGGCTCCCACGAACCTCTCCGCTGTGGCTGGCGCCGGCCAGATCTCCTTGGCCTGGAGTGCCAGCACGGACAATGTGGGCGTCACCCGCTACAACATCTCCCGCAACGGGGCAGCGATCGGCACCGCTACCGGCACGTCCTTCGTCGACGGATCGGTCGTGGCCGGCACCACCTACAGCTACACCGTCACGGCACAGGACGCGGCCGGCAACGTCAGTGCCCCCTCGAACACCGCGACAGCCACAGCCTCCGGCGTGCGGACCATCACCGTCGACAAACTCGTGAGMGCCCATCAGGGCACCAACGCCGCCACCGTCAGCGCCGCCGGCCTCACAACGACCGGTAGCAACCAGCTCATCCTTGCCTTCATCAGCTCCGACGGCCCCAGCGGCGGCGGCACCGAATCCATCAGATCGGTCAGCGGCGGCGGCCTGACCTGGACGCTGCGCCGGCGCACCAACGCCCAGGCCGGCACCGCCGAAATATGGCAGGCCGTCTCACCCGCCCCGCTGACCAATGCMACCATTACCGCCACCCAGAACTCGGGCTCGTGGCAGTMAGCCATGACCGTCGTGGCGTTCAACAACGCCGACACCACCAACGGCGCCACGGCCGGGGCCAGCGCCGCCTCCGGAGCCCCGAACGCCAGCCTGAGCACCACCCGTGCCGGATCATGGGTCTGGGGCGTGGGAACCGACTGGGACGCAC
>NZ_JBFTHK010000358.1:0-1125 GCF_056394205.1 Arthrobacter sp. 10T413_2
ATCCCGCCCAAGGCCCCAAGCAGAATCCAGAGCAGGTTGGTGATGGCCAGGGTCGCCTCCGGCCGGACCGTCCCGGCGACCAGTAGCCCCAGCGCGGTGAAGCATGCGGCCCCGAGCACCAGGATGACCATGCCGGGGAGCCAGCCCGCGGGGTTGGGCTGCCAGCCCAACACCAAGGCCACGGCTGAGACGATGAGCACCTGCAGGAACAAGACGGCCAGGACGGCCAGGATCTTGCCCGCAATCARTCCGGTGCGGCCCAGGGGAGTGGTGGAAAGAAAGCGCAGCACGCCGTAGCGGCGGTCGAAGCCGGTGGCGATGCCCTGGCCCGTGAAGGCGGTGGACATGGCGCACAGGGCCAGGATGCCGGGGACGGCAACGTTGATGCGGCTCGAACCGAGCCCGTCCAGCAGCGGCGTCAMAGTCAGGCCGACCATGGCCAGCAGCGGCAGGACGATCGCGAGGATCAGCTGCTCGCCGTTCCGGAGCATGGTGATGGTTTCGTACCGTCCCTGCAGCATGATCCTGCGCAGCAGTGGAGCGGGTGCGCTGCCGTGTGCTGTGAGCGGCGCACTGCCCAGGGGGGCACCGCCGGAAACGCGGGTCATCGGATCTCCCTTCCGGAGATGTCCAGGAAGACGTCCTCGAGGCTGCGTGCCTCAAGGCTCAGGGAGCTGGGCATGATCCCGCGCGCGGCCCACCATGCGGTGATCGTCGCGAGGTCCGCCGGGCTCAGCGCGCCGGTCACGGCGTAGCTGCCGGCCCGGGCCTCGGTGACCTCGACGCCGTCGGGCAGTACGCCGGTGAAGTCCAGACCCGGTTCGGTTTCAAAAAGCAGGGTGCGGATGTGCTGCCCGTCATCGCCGGCGGGCAGCTGATGCTGCAGGAGCTGGGCGACGGTGCCTTCGGCGACGTTCCGTCCGGCGTCGATGATGTAGACGTAGTCGGCCAGGCGCTGGGCGTCGTCCATCAGGTGGGTGGTGAGGATGATTCCCATCCCGCTGTTGCGCAGCTCGGCGATGAGGTCGAAGACCATCTGGCGGGACTGCGGGTCCAGACCGGCGCTCGGCTCGTCGAGGAAGAGGACCTCCGGGTTGCCGACCAGCGCCGCCGCAAGGGCAAGGC
>NZ_JBFTHK010000359.1:0-1110 GCF_056394205.1 Arthrobacter sp. 10T413_2
GTTGTTACATTGTGTCGCTTCCAAATAAGGGAGGCGCCTAGGATGAAAACATCAGCAGAGTCCGCCCCCACCGGCGGACTCGACAGTACGAGGAGCAAKGCGATACAGATGGTAAAGCAGCCCGTATCCGTAAACGGCGTTGTCCGCTGGAAGGATGTGGGCCTCGCCGATCAGGCAAAGAGCGAACAGAAGGAGCGCAAGATGGTAGTACTTCGTCACGAAATCGGTGATGTCCTGCGCGATGTCCGCCAGCGCCAAGGCCGTACCCTCCGTGAAGTTTCGCACAGTGCCCGTGTGTCCCTGGGCTACCTGAGTGAAGTGGAACGCGGCCAGAAGGAAGCCTCCTCGGAGTTGCTGTCCTCGATCTGCTCGGCCCTCGACGTTCCGCTCTCAAGCATGCTCCGCGAAGTCAGCGACCGGGTCGCGGTCGCCGAGGGTGTCGCGGTTCCGGACACCGTCCCGCAGGAGTTCGCGCAGCGCTACGGCCGCGACCTCGACCGAGAACTCAACTCCGACCTCAACGACGAACTGGCGAAGGGCCTCCTTTCCGGAGCACGCTAGACGCCAACTCACAGACGTTAGAAAAGGACCCCCGGCTCGGCCGGGGGTCCTTTTCGAGTCTCAGGCGTGTTCGTCCCGGGGGAAGCCATCGCGTTCGTAGGTGGCATTGAGCTTTGCCATGTAGGTGGCGAGCGCCTGCAGGTCTTCGGCCGGCCACTGCGCCAGGCGCTTCCGGAACACCTCACGCCGGGCGTCCTGGACCTGGTGCATCCTTTCCTCGCCCTCGGGCGTCAGGCGGATGGCCTGCGCCCGGCCATCGAKGGGATCCGCTTCCTTCGACACGAGGCCGAGGCCCTCCAGGAACGCGATCTGCCGGCTGACCGAGGGTTTGCCGACGCCGATGCTGGACGCGAGATCGGTCAGCCGGATAGGTCCTTGCTTGCGGATCACGGTGAGCAGTCCGTAGGCAGCGGGTTCCACGTCCGGGTGGACCTCGCGGGAGAGTTGATTGGAAATGGACCGGCCGCGACGCCAGAGCAGGCTCAGCTGGTTTTCGACGGCGTTCAGGGCGGCATCGGCGTCAACGACGGCGTCAACGCCGGCGTCTCC
>NZ_JBFTHK010000360.1:0-1089 GCF_056394205.1 Arthrobacter sp. 10T413_2
GCCGCAACTGTGGCGGCGCCGGCCTTGTCGGCAGCGTCCTTGAGGGTTTCGTTGACGCTGCTGGCCGCGACAGGGGCCGGCGTTACCGGCGTCGGCACCTTCCAGGGGTCCTCCACCGGCTTGGAAGCCTTCCAGGCGGCAACACCGGCAGCAGCTGCGGCAGCGATGATGCCGAAGATCAGCARCCCGCGGTGCTTGTGCTTGGGCTTCTGCGGCTTGGCGAGCTTCGCGCTGGCGGTCTTACCGGCCTCGGCGGCGGCGGCCTTGATGTTCTTTCCGGCAGCCTTGGCCTGCTTTTTGGTGACCTTGGCCTGCTCCTGGACGCTGCGGACCACGCCGGAGTCAACAAGCTTCTGCGCCACGGCGTCCACATGGGCCGGAGCGTTCTCCAGCGTGCGGTGGACGGCCTCGGAAGCGTGCCCGAGCTGGTCGGAAAGCCTGGGCAGGTACTCGACCACCACCCGGTCCCGTGCGCTGGCGATCACGGGGGACGCCTTGTCCACGGCTTCGTGCAGGCGCGGAGTCGCGCCCTCGGCGGCTTCGGTGATCTTCGGCGCAAGGTGGGCCAGGCTGTCCTGAAGGCGGGGGGTGACGGTGGCAACGCTGCCGGCCAGATTGTGGGCTGCCGACTTAAGCCCTTCCTGAATCTTGGGGGACGCGGTGTCCAGTCCCTGCTGCAACCGGGGAACAGCCCAATTCACGGCCGCTTCAACCCGCGGTGCCGCCCAATCCTTGGCGTTGTCTACTCCGGTGCTGACTGACTGCTCAAGGTCACGGGCAATACGATCCGATTTCTTCACAACTACCTCCMGATTAATGTGACGGTTCTGCTGTTAGCCTACGTGTCTAGGAACGCACCGGCTATTCTTCAGGCCGATTTCCAGTGGATTTCACCCARCGCGGAACTGACTGCGCGGCCCTATGCGCATAGACCCGTCATGGAAGAATAGGCCCTATGACTGCCAACGCAACCGCAAAAGCCACTATCCACACGAGCCTCGGCGACATCGTCGTCAACCTCTTTGGCAACCACGCGCCGAAGACCGTCGACAACTTCGTCGGACTGGCCACCGGTGAGAAGGCCTGGAC
>NZ_JBFTHK010000361.1:0-1073 GCF_056394205.1 Arthrobacter sp. 10T413_2
GCGCAAGCCTGGAGTACCTTGAAGGCAAGGAACTCCCCGGCCTGAGCGTCMTMGACCGCTAGAAGCACTGACCGCTAAAAGCACCGGCCGCTAAAGCAGCAGCCGCCAGGCAATCCAGCCGGCAGGGTGACCGTCCGCAAGGGACCGGGCACCCTGCCGGCTGCTCATACCATCAGCACTCTTKGAGATCACGTGACCACGTCAACCAACGGTAAATTCGACCGCAAGCCCTTCATCGCCGGCAACTGGAAGATGAACATGGACCACGTCCAGGGCATCACCCTCCTGCAGAAGCTCGCGTGKACCCTGTCCGACGCCAAGCATGACTCCAGCCGGGTGGAGGTTGCCGTCTTCCCGCCGTTCACAGATCTCCGCGGTGTCCAGACCCTCGTCCAGGGCGACGAACTCGACGTCGTCTACGGCGGCCAGGACCTCTCCCAGTTCGACTCCGGCGCCTACACCGGTGACATTTCCGGACAGTTCCTCGCCAAGCTGGGTTGCAGCTACGTTCTGGTCGGCCACAGCGAACGCCGCACCATCCACAACGAGTCCGACGACGTCCTGAACGCCAAGACCAAGGCCGCCTTCCGGCACGGCATCACCCCCGTCCTGTGTGTCGGTGAAGGTCTCGAGATCCGCCAGGCCGGCACCCACGTGGACCACACGCTCGCCCAGCTGCGCGCCGGCGTCGAAGGCCTCACCCCGGAACAGGCCGCCGAACTCGTCGTCGCCTACGAGCCCGTCTGGGCCATCGGCACCGGGGAGGTCGCGGGCCCGGAGGACGCGCAGGAAATGTGCGCCGCCATCCGTGCCGAGTTGTCCACCCTGTTCKGTGCCGACGTCGCCGCCAAGACGCGCCTGCTCTACGGCGGTTCGGTCAAGGCAAACAACGCGGCGTCGATCCTGAAGGAGCGCGACGTCGACGGCTTGCTGGTCGGCGGTGCCAGCCTGGACGCTGCGGAGTTTGCTAATATTGTCAGGTTCGAGAGTMACCTGCTGACGGATTAGTCCGGACACAGGTTTGGMCCCCGCAATCCAATTCTTCTGAAAGGCCGTCGTGGACGTTCTTCATG
>NZ_JBFTHK010000362.1:0-1040 GCF_056394205.1 Arthrobacter sp. 10T413_2
CGATGGTACTGCACCCGGGAGKGTGTGGGAGAGTAGGTCACCGCCGGAACATCATTACAGGTCGAGGACCCCCAACCACCAGGTTGGGGGTCCTCCCGCATTTAAACCGCACCCCGCGAGCGGAGGCCCGATCTTGTGTCACCGTTCACAGTGGATTTCTTCGCGTACCCGCTCAGATCGGTCAACGGCGCGCCCGATAGCGCAGGTGAAGCACCCGGTTGCCCTGAATCGCCACGTCAGGATCCTCCAACAGGTGCTGCGCGTGGACCGACCCGAAGTAGCGCTTGCCGGACCCGAACACGACGGGTACGACGTCCATGCGCACCTCGTCGACCAGGCCCGCGGCAAGCACCTGGCCACCGACGTCGCCGGCGGCGACCTCGACCATGCGGTCACCCGCAAGCTTCTGCGCCTTGGCCACGGCTGCCTCGACGCCGTCGACGAAGTGAAACGGCGCCTCGGGGTCCCAGCCCTCGGGCTCCGGCCGGTGCGTCACGACGACCACGTGGTCGATCCCGCCCGGAGGCTTCCCGTCCCAGCCGTTCGTCATGTCGAAGACGTGGCGGCCGACGACGGTCGCCCCGATCTGGTCCCAGTACGGCCGGGTGTAGTCGTAGGACGYCTGCGACACCTTCAACTCGCCGCCCTCGTCCAACGGCACGTCACCGCTGGACAACCAGTCGAAAAGGGGTCCGGGCTGGTCGTTCTCGTCCGCGATGAAGCCGTCCACCGACACCGAGCTGTACATGACCACCGTGCCCATGGGTCTCTCCTCTGCTTTGGGTGCCCCCAGATTAGCGGCTCTTCGCGGTTCGTGGCGGGTTGACCTGCTGAAGGGTGTTCACGCTGCGACTCTCGCGGCGCTGGTGAGCAGGATACGGGATCGGTAGTTGCGCTCGTTTCGGAAGCCGCGGCGGGTGCGCTTGATGTGCACGAGCGGTTTCGGAGACGGCGCGGCCGGAGTCGATCACCGCCCACGACCGCTTCCCGCAGCCGTGTCGTCGCCCTGGCTAGGCACGGCACCTGCTCGGTGAACTCGG
>NZ_JBFTHK010000363.1:0-1024 GCF_056394205.1 Arthrobacter sp. 10T413_2
AGATCATCATGTCCAACCTGTGCTCCGAGATCCTCCAGGTCTCCCAGCCCACGACGTACAACGATGACCTGTCCTACGACCACACGGGCAAGGACATCTCCTGCAACCTGGGCTCGCTGRACATCGCCAAGACCATGGACTCGCCGGACTTCGGCCTGACCATCGAGACGGCCATCCGCTCGCTCTCGGCTGTCTCGGACATGTCCAACATCACCTCGGTGCCCTCGATTGCCCGCGGCAACGACCAGAGCCACGCGATCGGCCTCGGCCAGATGAACCTGCACGGCTACCTGGCCCGCGAGCGGGTCCACTACGGCTCCGAAGAGGGCCTGGACTTCACCAACATCTACTTCTACTCGGTGGTGTTCCACGCGGTCCGCGCCTCCAACCGGCTGGCCATCCAGACCGGCCAGACCTTCGGCGGCTTCGAGAAGTCCAAGTACGCCACCGGCGAGTTMTTCGACAAGTACACCGAGCAGGAATGGGTCCCGCAGACCGCGAAGGTCGCCGAGCTGTTCAAGAACATCCACATCCCCACGCAGGATGACTGGCGTGAGCTGAAGGCTTCCGTCATGGAGCACGGTATCTACAACCAGAACCTGCAGGCTGTTCCGCCCACCGGCTCGATCTCCTACATCAACAACTCCACCTCCTCGATCCACCCGGTGGCGTCCAAGATCGAGATCCGCAAKGAAGGCAAGCTGGGCCGCGTGTACTACCCGGCGCCGTACCTGACGAACGACAACCTGGAGTACTACCAGGACGCGTACGAGATMGGCTACGAGAAGGTCATCGACACCTACGCCGCGGCCACGCAGCACGTGGACCAGGGCCTGTCCCTGACGCTGTTCTTCAAGGACACCGCCACCACGCGCGACATCAACAAGGCCCAGATCTATGCCTGGAAGAAGGGCATCAAGACCATCTACTACATCCGTCWCCGCCAGCTCGCGCTGGAGGGGACCGAGGTGGAGGGCTGCGTCTCCTGCATGCTGTAGCTTCAACTAAATCGTGACTGTACGAC